>BTID01000085.1:0-29969 GCA_036245275.1 Termitinemataceae bacterium | reverse complement strand
ATTTTCTGTTCCATTCTACCGGAGCAATATCCGCTTCTTCTAAAGCATTCCCCAGCAAATATAATTCATTTACCATTGTTTTCCGCTCCGTTTCCGAATAACAAAACACCATTTTTTACTTCTACATCTTGATCATATACAATTGTTTTTGGATGCATTATATTCTTTTTCGTGCCGTACGCAATTGACGCATTATATCCCATGGAAAAAACTTGACGCAACATTGAGGGAATTTTTGTAGAAAAATCTGTCTGTACCTGTGTTCCTGCACGAAACGGCCCAAAATATGACGGCGCAAATTCATTGACTACGTTGGTTAGCGTTCTTAAAGAATTGTGATACAATTAGTTATGATTGATTGGTTTATTCGATTTTTTAAAGGTGCTTTAATTGGAACCGGCTTTATATTGCCGGGTGTGTCAGGCGGCGCATTGGCTGCGGTTTTTGGGCTTTACGAGCGTATAATAGGCTTTATTGCCCACATTACCCGCGATTTTATAAAAAATGTTCTGTTTTTTATACCGGTAGGATTTGGTGCGCTTTTAGGGATATTTCTGCTGTCCCACCCGCTTAGTTATTTTTTGGATAATTACGAAGCGCAAGTTTTATGGGGCTTTGTAGGCTGCATTACAGGTACGTTTCCGGCGCTCTGGAAAGAAGCCGGTAAAAAGGGACGCGAAAAACGGCATTATCTTTTACTTGGCATATCGTCAGTAGTTGGTTTTGCAGGATTGTATTGCGCCGCACACTTTTTAGGCTCTACTGTTCCGCTAAACTTTGTAACATGGATTGCAGCCGGTGTATTGATAGCACTTGGCGTACTTGTGCCGGGTATGAGCCCTTCAAACTTTTTGGTATATTTTGGAATGTATAAACCGATGGTCGATGCATTTAAAACATTTGATTTTTCGATTCTTATCCCGATATTTTTAGGACTTGCAGTTTGTCTTTTTTCGTTTGCAAAAGTGATCGATATTATTTTCCAAAAAGCTTACGCCGGTTTGTTTCATGTTATACTTGGAATCGTACTTGCATCCACATTTATGATTGTTCCTGTGAACTATAATTATCTTAGCGTAGGCACTATTGTTTGTGCCGCCGCATTCATTGCAGGCGCGGGTCTTGGATTCTGGATGAGCAAACTTGAAGAAAAATATACCTAGCTATCCTAGCTATACGAAGCGTTTGTAGTTACATTCTTCTTGGAAACCACTTAGCTGGGCTACGGCGAAAGAGCCTAATGCAGCTAATATCACGTCTAGGAATGTACCTATCGAGATTAAGTAGAATGCAACAGGTTTTAGTATCAGGTAGCCGGTTTCAAAACCCTGTCCGTATTTTGAGCAGAGTACAGCCAATGCTATAAAAGTGCCGTCAGCGGGGTTACGGGCAAGCAGAGTTGATAGCAAGAGAGCATGCAGAAATAGTTTGATGACATCTTCCATTTCTTTTATTCCAAGGCTGGAATATGACTTTATAATGACGATGAATGATATGGCAGCTACCATTGCGCTGCCGGCTCTTCCAAAAGTTGTCCATAGGGCGACTGTAAGTGCCCCGCAACGCCGGCGTATACCCATGTTTTCTTTTATGTGCATCAACATAACCGGTATACTAAAGTTAATATCGCCGGAAAAGAAGGCTGAAATTGCAGGAGCAAGGTAGCCGTATAGCACTTTCCAAGGTTTTTGCTTGCGTTTTACCAAAAACAGCAGCAAAGGTAAGATTAAAAGAGCTAAAACAAGGCTAAAAACCAGTAAAAGTAGGATTATCGACCTAAAAACTTCGGCATTTACCATAGATTTATACTGAAATGCCCAGTATGCGGCTAAAACTATTATCAAAATTCCTAAAATTTCTGAAAAAAATGTAGCTATATGGAAAAATATGCGGGAAAATGAATCTGCAAGCGCAAGAACCGGCTTAGTATAATTCTTGTCGTAGCTCAAGCCTATTGCCATAAAAAACGCAAAAACACATAGGGGCAGGATATATACAGCATCACCTGCAAAAACAGAAAGCATATTTGACGGGAACAGGTCCAAAACATTTTGCTGAGGGCTAAAAAACAGCTCCTGCGATTGTTGTTCAACAAGGATTGGAATGCGGTCGGGCGAAAACAAAAAGGCAAAAATGATTCCAAGCCCTATAACAAATACCGACACTCCTAAAATAATCAAAAGAGTTCGGGATACAAGGCTCCAAAATCTGCCGTCCTGCCTTAATTCGTAGATTCCTACTGTCAGCGAAAAGACCAAAATCGGCGCGGCTGTATAACGCCCCGCTCCCAAAGCAAGCTTTTGCAGAAATTCCAAAATGGAGTTGAATGTACCGGTTTCCGTAGGCAGCAAAAATCCAAGTGTAAGGCCCAAAATAGCACCTATTAGCAGTTTAACCCAAACTTTCATAAAAAGTATTCTACCCCAAGCAGCTACTCTACGCAAGGGGCAATTTTCGATTTTAAATTTATGTGGACAAATTGGCAGTTAAAGCTGCGCCTATTGCTGTTGTCCATTCGGAATCCTCCGGAAACTCAAAATTAATTTTATACATTTTCGAGATAGATTCAAAAATCTTTTTGCCGATTTGGTTGTTACTGCCGCTGCCTGTAACAAAAACAGTATCATTATTTTTGCTGCGCGCCGCAAAAACAGAAAGCATACCTATCACTTGATATACAAGATTTAAAATGCCAAGCGCAATATCTTCGCGTCCGGCACTATCCAGCATTTTTCCAAAGTTTGCCGCAGTTGCCTCTTTTCCTAAAAAACCCAAATCGTTTTCCAAAATATCTTCTACCAAAAGATCAACTTGATTAAGTTTACCGTGTGATGCCATATCCATAATGTCGTTAAACGTTGTCGATTGCAGCATTTTTTTTGACAGCCCCAAAATCGATCCGCCGCCTACACCTGTGCCGCCAAGGTGTGTTATTTTGTTCTTATCCGCATGAATTAACACTGTGCCCGTGCCGATGTTTGCAATAACGATATTGTCCTTACCGGACTGAAACATAGCTCCAATACCTATTGACGTAAATTCATCAACTTTTTGTGTGCTGATGCCAAAAAAATCATTCTGTATCTTTTTGCCGCCTACACCGGTAATCATAATTTTATTGATGTCACTCATCTGTAAATTATTTTCAATTACGATCTTGCCGAATGCACCCGTACCGCTAGTGATGGCATCAATTGCCCGCGTTTTAATTTTTTTTAGCACCTTGTTGTTTTCTACTAAAACCGCCTTGGTAGTTGTGCTGCCAATATCAATACCAACTATCATAATTTTACTCCATCGTAGGGCATCTCTAAAAACTAGGGGCACGCAAGATTGTGCTGTATTTTTTCGCAGCTTGAAGCCAAAAAACGCAGGCATAATGGGTTTATGTCGAGTATTTTTGGCAAAAAGATGCGGGGAAAGACAGTGCAAGATTGCGGCGCATGAGTTTTCAGAGGTGCCCCATAGTCAATCTAATAAAATTTGATTTACATGTCAATTAGTCCTGTCCTGTAGATGATGTTGTGACTGGCACCAAAGAAAGTAGATGATATTGGTGACTGGCACCAAAGTAGATGATGTTGGTGACTGGCACCAAAGTAGATGATGTTGTGACTGGCACCAAAGTAGATGATGTTGTGACTGGCACCAAAGTAGATGATGTTGTGACTGACACCAAAGTGGATGATATTGGTGACTGGCACCAAAGTAGATGATGTTGGTGACTGGCACCAAAGTAGATGATGTTGGTGACTGGCACCAAAGTAAGATGATGTTGGTGACTGGCACCAAAGTAGATGATGTTGGTGACTGGCACCAAAGTAGATGATGTTGTGACTGGCACCAAAGTAGATGATGTTGGTGACTGGCACCAAAGTGGATCAAAGTGGATGATGTTGTGACTGGCACCAAAGTAAAAGCCGCCAATGTTCTTACAACAGGAGATCGCAGGAATTTTGCGGTGGGGGATGGGTTAAAACTTGCCGCCTACCGACATAAATGGGCTTATAAAATGAAATATTGAATTGGCGAAAAATAAAACTTGATATTGTGCGCCGGCATCAATGTATAATGTCCTGTTGAAATATTTTTGTATTGATAAAGAGCCTCTGATTAGAGGAGCAAAAGCATCTGTAAGCTCTGATATTGATTTTCCTTGATCTTCTGTGTCTTCTTTTTTCTTAAAATGAAAATTATAAAACAATGAGGTGCCGCCGCCTAAACGTACATCAAAAAACAATGCTTTATTTTCGGAATGATTCAGAAGAACCTGATATAAGACGTTTAAGGCAAATCCGAATACCATACTGTTTATTGTTGACTCTTCAAAATTTGCCCTTAGCAATGATACAGAAGGCAGGAATTCAAAACCGATGTTTCCAGCTTTTGTTTTGAATGGAATTATGCTTAACCCAAAAGTAAAAGAAAGCGGCAGAAAATCTCTGCTCGTTGTTCCCCTTTCAGGTATTTTTATTAAAGAGAATATAGGTGAATATGCAAAAGATGCGCTCCAATCATAAGTTTTTTTTCTTACCTGTTCAGGTTCAACCGCTACTTCTTCTTTTTCTTTTACTATTACTTCTTCTATTGTTTCCTCTGTTTCCTCTATTGCCTCTTTAGGGGCAGTTTTTTGTTTAACTTCAAAAGGAAACCAATCTGATTTTACTGTACCTCTTTCAAACAGATCGTATACTATAACCTGATAGCGGTAAAAACCCGGTGTAAGAAGACATTCAATTTGTGTAACATCATGTTTAATTTCATCTACAACAGTTATATAGCCGCCGTCGCTTTGCGTTTTCTCGACAATAATTTCATACTGCGACGCGTATTCAACATCTTGCCAACTGAGTTTAACAGTTTCTTTTTGTTCTTGTGCATTTAAATTTATCAACGTAAAAAAACCGGAAAATAATATTATAAAAAAACCACAAAGTTTCATTATTAGTCCTGTTCTACTCCCATTAACACCGGTTTTTGAGGCATCGGAATTCTTACAATCCAAGTACGTTCTGCAGCGTTGCCTCGTTCGTTGACATAGTGTGTTGTAGGAATACTTCGTAATGCTTCGACACGCCATGTGTAAGTTCCATTTTCTGTTTTTGATGCATCGTAAATAAAGTTTGTCTCTCGCACGATCACGTTTGTTTGCAATGCGCCTTGTTCTAAAGTCCACAAGTATGCTCTAGCCCCGCTAACAGCAGTCCAGCTAAAACGTATGTTTTTATTTTTTTTAAACTCAATAGGATTTAGCTCCGTATCCGGCTCTAGCAGACGAGGTGCCTCTAATGGCACAGGCGGCGGTGATAATGGCGCAGGATCAGGTTTGTTTTCTATAACAGCCTGTATCCTGTTAATCTCTGCAATTGTGCTTACAGGTTTTTCGTTGCTAAGAAAACTAAATACAACAGGTGAAGATACAGTCTCCATTATTTTAGGAGGCGGCATTTCGACTTGCGTAATTATAATTCTACCTTCTGCAGAACTGTTGTCACTAATTTCTATGGGGATTACGCGCCACCACCAATACCCGGGCGGCAATGTTACTTGCGAACTGTTTGAATCTTGAATTCTAGAAATAGCAATATTTGAAAAATCAATATCGCTTGCAACTTCCAGCCGCACCCTATTGCCGTTTGAATTCCATTCCAAATTTACCGGAGTAGTTTCATTTTCTGTTTTTATTTGCTGCACAGGAGATGCTACATTGTGTACAGTAACTGTCCGCTCGTTTGTAATATTCCCGCTTGAGTCTACACTAAGTGATGTGCCGGAATTCATTTCTTGCTTAACATCGCCGCTTACAAGTGTTGCGCTTCCGTTGTCAACTGTAAACGAGCTTTCTTTACCGTCTTTATTCAATACTGCGCGTAAAGAAGTATATGCTTTCATCTCTATCTCTTTGGTACCGTCTTTTAAAATTATAGCTGCATCTATTGTTTTAACAGTTGTATCACCGCCTAAAATTTGAAGATTCAGTCTACCCCATTTATCTTGCGAAATTTGAATTAAACTATTTTCCTGCATATCAATTGTAGCACCTCCGTTAAGTAAAATTGAAGCATCGCTTTGAACATCTGTGCGGATAATATCTCCTTCATAAATTGATGTTCCTGTAGCGACACTGTTCCATACAAAACGGTTTGAAAAGCGCCTTTGCACAGCATGATTTTTCCAGACAACTTGTCCTTGAATCTTGCCATCTGTACGTGTAAGTGTTGCATTAAGATTGTTATAAAACAGGTATGTACTTCCTAGCGCTCCTAAAAGACAAAAGAGAACAACAAGAATTGATATTGCAACATTTGTATTTGCGTTGTTTTTTTTATTTTTCATTTATTTACCTGCGACAGAGTACTTCTTTTCGTCTTCGTCAACATTAACCGTACTTAAATCTACACTTTCTATATTTAAAAGAGTTCTAACATCTTCCAATGTTTGCGGACCGGTAGGACCTATACACTTAGCTGCTATAATTAAATTCATTTTTGGAATTTTAAAAAGATATTCTTGAAACACTTTATCCAACAGCACAGGATCTTTTATATTGATAACAGCATAAGTTTTAACATGCATATTATTCTCTGTTACGGTTTTCATTTCTTCTACAATAAATTTATCGCCTATTAAGTTGTAAGTATGTTCACTAATAACTATTTCGCTGCCGTAAGCTTTGTTAAAGGTTTCACATCTGTCTGCAAAACTAACAGCATCCCCAATAACGGTATATTCGATTTTTTCGTCTGTACCGATAAGTCCGGCAACAACAGTTCCGCTGTTAAGGCCGCAGCCGATTTTTATAATTGGCTTTTTAAAACTGCCGCGTCCTACATTAAAACTTGCCAGAGAGGCACGCATAAGAAGTGATGCTGTAACTGCATTTACAGCATCACTTTCTGCATTTCCTGTTGATTCAACAGCACCCCAATGCGCCATAACTGCATCTCCTATAAACTTATCAATTGCACCGCCTGTTATTAATACACACGCAACCATGCGGTACATATAATCATTTAAAAAATTAACTACCTGTGCAGGAGTCATGTGCTCGCTAATTGCCGTAAAAGAACGTATATCAGAAAAAAAGAATGTTGCATTTTTATTTTCGCCGCCTAGCGGCAATATTTCTTTACGTGCAAGGCGGGCAATAGTTCTATTTGTAAACTTTTCAAAGTTACCAAGTGCTACAGCTAAATTGTTCATAGTTTCTGTTAAAAGTCCTGTTTCATCTTTGCTTGTTATTTTAAGTTTAATTTCATATTCTCCATCTTCTATACGTGCAGAAACACTATTTAATTTTAAAAGAGGATCGCTAATTCCAAGAGAAAAAAACCAAATAATTATAATCGAAATAAACCAAACTCCAAATGCTAAATAAATATTCCGCAGAGTTGTATTGTTTATACTTTCAAAAACAACATCTTTGTCTACAAAAGTTATGATAGCACCAGATGTCTGATCTCCAAAATCAAATATGTTTGTTTTACCTATCGAAATATTTTGAATGGCATAGAAACCTTCTTTGCCGCCGTTTTTATAGTCACCTGTTTTTATTCTGTGTTCTTTCATTGTTTTAAATAATCTTTGCGCAGTATATACAGAACCATTTGTGTAGTCGTCAATATTTGATAAAATTAAAGGCTGTGCAAAATTATTCAATAAAATTGAAGTATTTGCACCTGTAGAAAAAGATGATACAACTTCTTCTGCAATAAAGAATCCAAAATGAATCATGTTATTTGATCGTATCCGCATTACAAGAACAGGAAGATTATCAAAATATTCTCTTGCATCAAAAAGATCAATATTATTATCACTACTGTCTATATCACCGTAAATTTCATTTTGCTGGTTATTTTCAAGATCGAAAAGATCGAAAAATTCGAAAAAATCGCGAAGTCCTGTAGTGCTGCAATTATTAGCAATAAAGAATTCATTATTTATTACGGTATTATCAAATTTTGTACTGCCTGTGTATTCTTTGTTTTGCGAGTAAATAGCCGCTATATTTTTATTTACCCTCCAGTCTATTTTGTAAGATTTATCTTTAGACATAAAATATAATATGTCCCGATATACTGCTGTAAAACTGCTTTCGGTAAAAGAGCGCGCTTTATCATTTAGGGCACGGTTATTCATTTCGTGAGTATTTTTTACGCTTGTGTAAATAAAATAATGCGACAACATTATGATAATACCAAATGATATAAACAGTGTTATTGTAATAACAAGAAACATCTTTAATACTATAGGGAACTTTACCTTCATTTGATCCGCCACAGTTTACGCACCTCTTGCAGATTGCGTACTTCTATTTTGTGTCTTTCATTTACAACGGCAAATACACGCAGCTTTTTGGTTTTTCCTTTTACTTCAAGACTTGGCAACTCCCGCGTAATAAGTTTTCTTGCAATAAGAGCCATTATGTTTTCTGTAATTAAAATATCGGTGTCGAATAAATCATTAGGACCTTCAAAACGTGCGGCAAGATTTACGGCATCACCTATAACTGTATATTCCATACGCAAAGGCGATCCCATTTGACCTTCAATAACTTCACCGATATTTATGCCGCATCCTACTTTAATTAAGGAACTCTTATACGTTTCGCTGCCGTTTGTTTCGGTTGATTTTTTTTGCCAAGCTAAGCGTTCTTTATTCCATTGAAAAACCACTTGCCTAATTTGCAGTGCTGCACGCACACTATTTAAAGCGGCATCTTCGTTAGACACGGTTTTTCCAATGCTGCCCCACAGTGCCATTACAACAACACCATCCTGTGTTAAATATTTATCTACAAGGCCGCCTGTATTTATTATGCATGGAACAATACGCGACAAAAAAGAATTAATAAATTTAACGGTATCGACAGCAGAGAGGCCGCCTGCAATTTCTTCAAAATCTCTTATGAACAAAAACGCTATACTAACTGTAGTATTTATACCGGTAAGGGAAAGGCTGCCTTCCCGTGCAAATTTAACAATAGATTTATCTGCAAAACGTTCAAAGTTTTTTACACCCTTTGCCATTCCAATAAAACTTTCTGTTAAAACTCCAAGCTCGTCCTGTTGTTTGTAATTTAGTTTTATATCATAATCACCTTTTTCCAGTTGCTCTGCCGCATTTCTAAGATCTTCTACAGGTTTACTTATTGTACGTGAAAACCTTTGCATTAAAAAAATTGAAAAAATAGTAACAAGCACACTGACAATAATATTACGTTCGGTAGTTTTTTTTATTTCTTCAAGAACAAAGGATTGATTTATTGTAGTGCTAACCAGTACATTTGCAGAAGTAGTTTTTTCAAATGCACCGATATACATTTTACCGTCTGTGTTTAAAAATCTTGTTTGCAGATTTTGGTTATCCTGCGAAAGAAGATTGTTGATATAAGGTATATTGCTATAATTTGTAAATGCTTTTACATAAGCAAGGTCTGTATGAAATACAACATCACCATTTTCGTTTAACATAAAAGATGCATTATTTTTTTGTAAATAAAATGCGGATTCATTAAAAATTTTATCCAAAACATCCGGTGCAAAAAACAAACATACCACACCATAATTTTCTCCGGAAGAAAAAGGAAATATCATTACAAGCATTGGTATTCCAAAAAATGCCGATGCATTTCTAATTACAATATCTGCATTTGCTGCTTTTTTTATAGCATCTTCGTTCTGTTGCAAAAATGCAGATATTAACGACCCCTCACCCTTAAAATTAAAAAGTTTTTCGCCTGAATTGTCTTTTAAATTATTTACAAAAAGCGCACTGGACGCTTTGCCTGACCCTATCAGTGTTACGGAGAAAAATTCCTCGTGCAGTAAAAAGAAATCTGCGGCGTTAATATTGTCAGGATTGTCTTCTTGTATTGCATCACGCAAAAACAAGACTGACTGCAATCTGATATTATCAAAGTACCTGTCAGAGGCACTCGTTATGGTTCGGTTAAGAGACCAATTATTATCCTCTGCGCTGTGCTCAATTTCTTTGCTTAAAAGTATAGAAACCAGAGCGCAAATCGAACCTAAGGAAACTATCAAAATCAATGAAATTATTACCGAAAGTTTTAAAGCTATCGGAAATTTAACCCTTCGCACCTTATCAGTATTATCGGCAGAACATAATCAGGCAAAAACCCTTTAGCGGGTGCTTGTCTGAATCATAACAAATTTGATACTATGGAGTATGACCTTGTGTAGTGCAAGGATGCGGGGAGCCGGAGCGTGCTTACAATTGCAAGCGAATTTATCCGGCTGAGAGTAAGCCAAAAGCGGCTTTTACCCTTATAACCTGATCCGGATAATGCCGGCGGAGGGAATAGTTGACCAAAACACGATTATTTTTTTTATGGCTTGGTGCCTCAATTTCTCTTGCGGAAATATACACAGGCAGCCTGTTGGCTCCTTTAGGACTTGCAAAAGGCATTGCAGTAATTATAGGCGGGCACATCGCGGGAACTGCATTTTTGGCGTTTGCAGGATTTATCTCTTTTAAACAAAACAAAACGGCTATGGAAAGTGCGGCATTTTCGCTTGGGGAAGGCGGCGGAAAGCTGGCAACTGTCTTTAACATCATCCAACTTATCGGCTGGGCTATTGTCATGGTTGTGCAAGGGGCAATCATCATAGTAAAACTGATTCCGTCAATTCCATTCCCGCTATGTGCTGCATCTCTTGCAATTCTTGTTGTTGTATGGACAATCCTTTTACACAGTCCCGGCGGCGGAATATTTCATAACATAATAGTCTGCCTGCTTTTTATACTTTGCGTGATACTGGCAGCATCTGCCGGTTTGCTGCCGGTCGGCACGGCGCAGGATAATCCATTAGGCAATATGACACTTACTCTTGCAATTGAACTTACAGTAGCTATGCCGATTTCCTATCTGCCGCTTATAGGCGACTACACCAAAAATGCAAAGACTAAAACTGCCGCCGCATTTATGCCATTTGCCGGTTACTTTTTTGGGGCATGCCTTATGTGGATTGCCGGTCTTTACATCAGTATACGCACAGGTAAAGACATATTTAGTTTTATTACGCTTATGCCGTTTAAGACTGCGCTATGTGCCGTCATTCTGCTATCAACTTTATCAACAACATTCATAGACTTATATTCCGCATCTGTTTCGCTAAAGCGCTTCCTCCGGTATGAAGGTCTTGATGCAAGACGGCAGCGTCTAACAGAGAACAAGCTAATCATCTGTACGGGCATGCTTGTAATAGTGCTGGCAAGTCTAGCACCTGTGGACAAATACAGTGAATTGTTGTCGCTTTTTTTAACAGCAATCGCTTCTGTATTTATTCCGGTATACGGCATAGTTTTTGCCGATTTCTGCCTAAAAAGAGGCAAGGAAACACGAATATTTCCTGTTTTTAAACTTTTTACAGTAGCCGCAGCTTGTGCCGTCTACCACATAAGCAGCCGCTTTAATGCGGGGATACCCACGCTCAACTGCATAGCTGTAGTTGCCCTACTTTCAATTTTGCCATTGGTTTTTTATAGGAGTAAAAAATGATAAAAAAATTTTTGCCGCTTTTGGAGGCGGTGCGCGGGAAATGCCCGCTGGTTCACCATATAACCAATTATGTTACGGTGAATGACTGTGCCAACATTACATTGGCAATAGGAGCATCGCCTATTATGGCAGATGCTATAGGCGAGGCAGCCGACATTGCAGCCATTTCGCAAGCTGTTGTGCTGAATATGGGGACGCTAAACGAACGCACTGTTCCTTCTATGATTGCTGCAGGACTGACTGCTAAGTCAAAAGGTGTGCCGGTGATTTTTGATCCGGTAGGGGCAGGAGCATCAAAACTGCGAAATGATACATGCCAGATGATTATCCAAGAAATTAAACCTGATGTAATACGGGGCAACATTTCAGAAATACGATTTGTTGCAGGATTAAGCACTCAAACCAAAGGTGTCGATGCCTCTATTGCAGATGCCGCAGGAACAGAACAATCAGAAGCCTTTGCAAAAAGCACCGCCGCAAAACTAGGTTGCGTTATAGCTATAACACGCAGTGTAGATGTCGTTTCAGACGGTAAACTGACATATTTAATCGAAAACGGCAACGCCGGAATGTCGCGTATAACCGGCTCAGGCTGTATGTGTACGTCGCTAGTAGGCAGCTTTTGCGGGGCAAACCCGGCAAGCCTTTTAGAGGCATGCACCTGCGCCATAGCTGTAATGGGTATCGCAGGTGAAATGGCGTCAGAGGCAGCAGAAAATTACGGCACATCAACATTCCGCACAGCCATAATTGATGCCGTATCACGCATAGACACAGCAACATTCGAAAAACGGGCAAAAATATTAATTAGTGCAAAATGAAACCTAAAGTTGACTATTCACTATACCTGGTAACAGACAGCAAAATTTGCAAATCGCTGCCGGAGGCTGTCCAAAAAGCGATTCTTGGCGGGGTTAGCATTGTTCAATTACGCGAAAAGAGTGCTTGCACCCGTGATTTTTATAACACAGCAGTAAAAATAAAAGAGATCTGCAGTGCCGCCTGCGTGCCGTTAATCATAAACGACCGCATAGACATAGCCCTAGCCTGCGATGCTTGCGGTGTTCACGTAGGGCAGGGTGATATGGATGCCGTTACCGCCCGCCGTCTGCTTGGCTGCAATAAAATAATCGGCGTGTCGGTATCAACACTAAAAGAGGCGCAGCAGGCACAAAAAGACGGCGCAGATTATATCGGACTTGGCGCAATGTTCCCAACTGCCACAAAGGACGACGCGCCCGTCTGCAGCAAACACGAATTATTGCGCATAACACAAAACATCAAGATACCTGCCGTATTAATAGGCGGCATGAATAAAAACACGATACCGCAATTTGCCGGTTGCGGACAGGCAGGGTATGCAGTAGTTTCCGCAATCCTTGCCGCAGACGACCCGCAAAAAGCTGCCGCCGAACTTAGGTGCTTACCACTGTAAAAGCAGCGAGTTTTTATATACAGAAGTTATGTGCTGATTTTGTAACAAAACACAGGTTGGATAAATTCCTTACGTCACGGATGCCGCTTGCGTAAATGAATGTGTGTGTTGAAAAATTGGCATATAACACACTTTATTTTATAATGCCCAGTGATTTAAGTTTATCTGTATCAAGATTATATTTCTTTTCCAAATTCTGGAGTATGTCTTCTGTAATGTTAGGCGGCGGATTGATTTTATTAAGTTTTTTTACCTCTTTGATTGCCTGATTAAGTTTCTTAATCATTTGCCATGGATTCTGGACAATAGATGCTATAATCCAGCAGCCGTGTGTACACCAGCAGTTTGCTTTATATCCATGACCTATTGTTTCTATTTCTTTTTTCATGTCAATACCGTGCAGTATTTTTTGTACATCGCAATCGTAGTCTTGAATTTTACCAAGCGGTTCACGTAACTCGCATGCACGGAAACGACCGTCATAGTCTATTACCAATGTTGTCTCTCCGGCTGTACAATCCATTTCCCAACACTTTGGTTTTTCGATATTTGCTTTACGGATGTTGTACATTGACCGTATAAACCCAATATAAAAATATTTTGCCAGTGCCCTTCCTACAAAGTTTGTACTTTCGCCAATACGTTTTGCGTATAACTCCAAGAAAGGTGCTACTTCGTCTTGCAATTTATTCAATGATGCTTCGGTACTATCTTTTACGCCGTCTTCGCGTGTTACACCGCGGGCTGCCTCTATAGTATGTGTTGTAACATTAAAACGTCCGAATGTCCAAGTCATAAAATCCACGATTTCATCAGAGTTGTATTTTGTAATTACTGTGGCAATACCTTTTATGATCTTGCCGTCATCTCTAAAATTATCATCGATCTTTTTTAATGTTTCTGCTGATTTATAAAAACTTTCTACTCCGCGCTGGATGTCATGCGTTTTGCCAAAGCCATCAAATGAAATACTCATAGTGATATTTAAATCAGGACAATTTTGCCTAATTCTTTTAAGCCATTCAACAACACGATCAGGCTTCATCCCGTTAGACGGCATAGCTAAATCTTTTATATGATTGTTCTTGTAAAACATTTCTATAATTTCCGGCAGATCTTCGCGTAATGTAGGCTCTCCGCCTGAAAGCCACAATTTGTTAAACTGCGGTGCAGTTTCTGAAATCTTTTTGATCTCTTCAAAAGTTAGGTCTTCTTCTTTTTTTGCCATGTCGTTTGCATAAAAACACATAGCACATTTTTGATTACATTTTCCGGTAGTGAACAAGAACACCGAATCAAGTCCGCGCTTGCCGTTGCTCGCTTTTGTGAATGAGCTACCGTTTCTTTTACTTTTTGTCATTTTTAGTCCTCCTATGACCGCAGATTGCATTTTGCAAACAAACATCAATTGTAAATTTAAATGCAACATCTAATTTTGTTACATGAACGCAAGAAGTGTCAATATTGTAACTATTCATATACCAATAAATTTGGTATTATTGATAATCACTTATTGTGTTTGTAAACTTTGTCATTATCGCTACTTGTGCTGTATAGACAAATATAGACACAAAAAATATTAACGGAGGTTTCTATGAAAGAAACATTTATTATGTACGCAAAGTACATAGAGGACAAGGACAAAAAAATTATTGCCTTGTTGGACGGGCTTTCTAATGCAGAGCGGGAAAAAGACAGAGGCAGTTATTACAAAAGCCTTTCTGGAATTTTTCGCCATGCAAGCGGCGGAATGGCTTTTTTTCTTGATATGCTAAAGGGTGCGTTACCTGAAGGCTCTAAAGCTAAAGCGGTTGTATCACCTAATGCAAAAGATGTTCCTGAAGGTGAGTTAAACGAAAGTCAATGGAAAGATGTTTGCACACTTATACAAAAGTCAAATCATGCATTTTTGGAATTCGTTACCGCTATTACCAATGCAGAGCTTTCTGTTAATGTAAAATGGTTTTCAGGAGATATGGTGCCGCTATCTTTTATGATTAATGCACTTTTAATGCACCAAACACATCATAGCGGACAAATATCACAGATACTTGATGAATTAAAAATTGATAATGATTTTTCAGGTATTAGTCCTAAATTTATTTGAGCCTAAAGGTTTAATCCCACCGCCGTTTCCGGCGGTTTTTTTTCAAACAGATTTTTCATTTACAAAAAATAATATACCTGCAATAAGATAAAGTGCTATACACACACATAACAAAACAAAAAATCCATTTGCTACGGAAATAAGACGTGCAAGTGCACTGCCTGCTACGGAAAGACCGCCGTTCATTCCCCATGCCCATGGCAGTAGTTGCGGGTTTGACGCTTGCAAGCTGTCTAAACCATTTGGATAAGGAATACCCATAAAAAATGCGGCAGGGGCAATCAATAAAATTGAAACTAAAACATGTACAAAAAACGATGCTGAGCTTAGCGTAGTAAGTATATCGTTTAAGCCTGTCATATAAAAAATTAACACTACCGCAATAATACCGGCAGAGCATAAAACAATTTCTTTGCGGCTGTCGTTAAATTGTATGCTTGCAAGACTTCCTATTCCTGAAAAAATTAACATTGCCGTAATTACAATACTGGTTGCATAAATAGGACTTGATAAAAAAAGTGAAAAGCGTTGTATAAGAAAAACTTCAACAAGCATATACCCTAAACCTAGTGATGCATAATAAATGATAACGCCGCATGTTTTAAACAGTGATTGGTTTTTAAATAAGGTTGTGCGGCATACTATGATTGGTATAATTATAACGATAGATGCAAATACTAGCGCTTGCAAAAGTATACCTAACAACAAAAGATATGCCCATTCTTCGCTTATGGAATCTATGTCTTTTAAATACGAAGACAGTAAATCAAATTTTAGAGAAGCACCGTAGTATGGCCGTGTGTCGCGTATTTCTTGTATATCAAATATATATGTTTTTTCTATTGTGTTTTTTTTGTAACCTGAAAGCAATGCCGGTATTGCCGCTTTATATAAATCTGAAGGAATAAAATTTTCACTTTCACTGTCATGTTTTTTTTCTTTTAAAAATTTATGCTTAACAGAGCTTAATAAATATTCAATTGTATAATCACTAAGTGATCTATCAGGTACATAGTAAAGTTCAAATCCGCAAGATTCTGTAAAATCGGTTAATTTTTTGATCTGCTCATTTGTCAATGGATTTTTTTTAACAATTAAACTTGTTGTTGACATAAAAAGTCCAAACGAAAAAAAACAATCTTCGCGGTTTGATACTCTTAATTCTTTTAATGCTGCACTTATTGTGTTGGTAAGTTTTAGCACATTACGCGGCGGGTTAACCTTATCCCACACGGTTACAGAAAGTATTCCGTCATGTTTTAATGCGCCAATATATTCCTTAAAAGCCTCGACAGTCCACTTATAATCTTCGCTAACAGGGTAAGTGCCGCAATCAGTTAGACCGACAGAATCAACAAGGCTTATTTCTATAAGGTCGTACATGTTTTTATGGTTCCTAGCCCATACTCTGCCTTCGTTACGAACTATGTTGATATTCTTTTCTGTTAACAAACCTGCGTTAAACCTTGTAATATTTTTATCATATTTTAATAGTTTTATTATATCGCCGGATGGTTCAAGAATATCAATGTGGGAGGCATTTTTATAACGGGCTATTTGAGTATTTATACCGCCTGACAAATTTATTAAAAGCACCTTAGGTTCATTTAAAACAGTGTAAGGAGCCGACATAGGCAGGTAATCCATATATTCCTGCTCGGTTTCCCGCATATATCCCATTACACCTATAGGACCTGATCCATCTATAAAAAGTCCCCAATACGGCTGTTGGGAAGTTACAGGAATCTGCAAGGCGGCATTGTCGGAAAGACCCGGTGCAAAATGAAAATATTTTGAATAGTACACATGATATTCGCCGCCCGGTGAATAAGAGTGATGTACAAGTTTTGCATCCGGATATTTACGCACATAGCTTATTGCTTTTGATTCTGAAATTTTTATACTGCCCGATGCAAAAACAATTACAACAGATAAGATTGATATTGCGCATAACGTCAATAATGCTTTGATTGAAATTCCTGCACATTTTGTATCATCATCATAAGTTATAAAAATTAAAATAGCAGATAGCAGCGTAATAAGAAGTATCGGCAGCAATAAATATTCAGGCGGCAAAAAAAACATGCTGCTTACAATAAAAAGACCGCCTGTACCGGAGCCTATCATATTCCAAAAGTACAACTTTTGTATATGTTTACGAAGTATAAAAAATATTATGCCTGTAAAAGCCGCATTTAAAAAAAACGGCACGCCATAAATAATATAATACAAACCTATGTAGAGCACTTGCGTAAAACTAGCGGAAAGATACATAGGATTAAAAGGCACCATCTGTGCAAGGTAAACAGAAAGAGGCATTGTAAACAGCAACAAAACAGAGCTAAGTTTTAATATTTTTTGCGCATATTTTTCTACTTTATCAGAAAATAATGTAATGAATATTCCTGATAACCCTACACCTAAAAGAGCAGCAGAAAGAACTAAAGAACCAAACGCAGACCATCCGCTAATTGAAAAAACACGCATAACATAAATTTCATAAGCGATACCTGCAAGCGATGATAAAAATAATGCTGCTTGTTTTGCTTTTGTCATTATATGTAAGAAAAATTATTGCGAAAACTATCGAGCCATAACAACACCAGGTAGAGGTTTGTATGTTTTAAATGATAAGTATTTAAACGGGTGGATGTCCAGCACATTGCCGTACCAGCCGTCGATTTCGCTTAAATCAATGATATTCACTGCAAAACTATACGATATAGGGAGTACTGTGCCATGACTTAAAAGCAACTCCTCTGCCTGCGATAGAGTTTTCCACCGTTTATCGCCTTCTTCGCCCATAGATTTATCAATCAATTTTTCAAAATCAACATCATTATTTTTTGCATCATTTAGGTTTGAATCTTTGCGCCACATCTGTAAAAAAGTATAAGGGTCTGCAAAATCACCTATCCATGTAGAAGAACCGACATCGTAGTCTGCTTTCTTTAATGAATCAAAATATTCACCAAATGGTTTAACTTCAATTTTTACCGGCACACCTAATTGTTCATGCCAAGCCTGATACATAATGGTTCCTATACGTTCTGATTCACGTGACGGTGTAAGCCGCACCACTAATTCAGGAAGACCTGCGCCGCCTTCATATCCTGCTTCTGTTAAAATTTTTCTTGCTTCTTCAATGTCGGTTTTGTCTACGCCGGCAATTTCAGGATAGCCTTGAATAGGATAGATCAATGTTTTTGCCGGCATATAGTAGCCTTTTCGTATTTCCTCCCATGGCAGCGAAAGCATAAGTGCCCGGCGTATATTATGATTATTCCAAGGATCTCTAATCGAGCATATATAGTAGTAGTGCGTAGCAAACATAGGATTTACCACTATACCGGAAAGATCGGTTAACATATCAATATTTACATCGCCTGAGATCCAGCGGCATTCGCCGGAATTCCAAAGAGCAGCGGATTCATCGGCATTCTCTGCATATTTAACAAATATTTTTTTTAACTCAACATCGGAGGCACCCCAGTACTCTTCGTTACGTGCAAGTGTTATCTTGTTTTCTTCGTTAGATAAAATATAAAACGGTCCGTTAGAAATAATCTTTTTCTTATTCCAATCTTCTACACCTACCATTGAAGGGTGAATGGGACTAAATGAATGATGACATAGCATGCTTGGAAAAAACGCAGCCGGTGTTACCAGCGTTATCTGCAATGTTTTTTTATCCAATGCACGTATACCAACTTTATCTTTGTCGTTTAACTCTCCAAGCCTCCATTCGCGCGCACCGCTAATGATGTCAAACAAAGAAGAATATGGTGAATTGCTTTTTGGATCTATAACAGAAAACCATGCCGTGCGGAAATCTTCGGCACTAAGATCATCACCGTTGGAAAAATGTGCTTCGTTTCGTATTTTAAATACCCAAATTTTTTTATCTTCGGAAAGCCATTTTTCCGCAGCCGCAGGTATAGGCTCCATAGTTAGCGGATGATATGAAAAAAGCCCTTCGTAAATTGCCGTATAAAATTGCGCCTCGTGTGCAAGATATGATTTACGGTAATCCAACTCTATACTAGAACCGGAAAACGCAATTGCAAGTGTGCTTGTATCAATTATAGCAGGACGTTCCTGTGCATAGTCTTTTCCATTGGATTGTTCCGGCACAGGCGGCGGTGTTTTACATGATAGAATACATGCACAAGATAAGATCGCATTTATAATGTTCTTTACATAATTTATTTTACGCATCAATTCCCAACCGTTTAAATTGTTCATCTTCTTCTTTTAGCGAGTTATACTCTTGTAATTTTTCGTGTCCTTTTGTTTGTGCACCTTTTAATGCAGATAATTCCGGTTTATATCCTTTTATTCTTGATCTGTCTTTTTTATCAACCTCTTTTTTAAAGTATTCATCTAAGCCTGATAAAGTACTATGCAGCTTTTGTACAGTTTTTATATTCTGTTGTAAAATTTCTATAAGCTGCTTTTCTTCCATGCCCAATAGTTTTTTTGCTGCTGTCCCGTTTGCCGCAAGTGCCGCAAGAATAGAAATACGTTTTTCCAACTCTATCGAAAAAGTTTTATAGTTTACTTTTTCCTTTACAGGCGCACCTTTTACAGGATCAGAATATTCAAGATCATAAACAACAGGCTCATCTTCTTTATTTGTCATTTGCGCTATGAGCCTTCTTATTTTGACGAAGAAACCTTTTTTAAGGGAACTTAAAAGCTCATGGTTTTGTCCTACCTTTTCGCTGATTTCCTGCAAAGTAGTATAGCTTCCGCCTATCGCGTTTAACCCGTCAATTAGTATCGGTTTAAATGTAACAGGACCTTTTGTAACTTTTTTTTCGCCTGAGACATTAAGTTTTTTTAAAAGTTTTTCGCGAACTGAAGCAGAATCTTTTGAAACATCTTCGTGTAATATTTCTTCTACTAGCTCTTGATAAAACGCTACAGACGGCATTTCCGCAGTCATACGTTTTTTTATGTTTGCAAGATTTATATCTGCTGCCGACATATTGGAAACAACCGAAAGCCGCAGATCATATTTGTAAATTTCGCGGTTAAAATCGCTAATTTGTTTTAGAGCAGCTAAAATTGTTTTTGTACCTTTTTCCAGAGCGTGAATAGAATCTGTTAATAATTTTGCAGAAATCGGCTCTCCTACAACAGCACGGCGTGCATCTGTTAACACTTGTGCAAAAGCGCGGGTTGTAAAAGATTGTGATTCCGGTGTAAGACGCTGCCAATCTATGTACCGAATAATACCAAGCATAGTTTTAATTTTATTTTGCGAAAATGATGGTATTGTATATTCGTAAAAGTTGCAAAGAAAATCAAGTTGATTATCAAGGGCTGAAATACGCAAGCCCAACTGATCCCTCAGGTTGTTATCTGCAATCGCACTCGTTTCAGTTGGTACATTTATGTCATTAAGCTTCATATCATTTTTGTAAGGGTCCTCTGATATCTGCCCTTTTTGAACAAATAATGAATATAATGAAGAAACTGCAGAATGAAATGTCCTGAATTCTTCTTTTAGCTTTGGAAGCTCAGTACGTTCAAACCATGTTTGCCTTGAGTCGATAGCGTTTTTAAGCAAGGTCATAAATTCTTCTTGTGCCATAGTTTAATTATGCTATAAATTTATGTTATCCGCTAGCCCTTGCGGTAAGATCGAAAAACCTTTAATATTTTCCTAGATTGCCGAAAATGAAGTTAGGCGTTAAATAATACGTCAAATTGGAACTTTGGAGAAATTATGGCAAATACGATTGCGTTACAGGCTTACAGAGATACAAGGATTAAAACGGCAAGCGGCGGTCAGCTTATCATCATGCTTTATGATGGGGCTGTAAAAAAAATGGATAATGCTTTGGAACTTTTACGGTTAAATTCCGGTTCCAAAAAAAATCCTTCGCGTATAGAAGAAATAGGTAAATCAATCCTAAAAACACAGGAAATAATAACGGAGCTTATGGTTTCACTTGATTTTGAGCAGGGAGGGGAGATAGCGAAAAATTTATTTGCGCTTTACACATGGTTTAACAAAGAGATTTTGGAAGCGCATGTAAGCCATGACATAGCTAAATTAAAAATGGTGCGTGATATGATCGACGATTTACGCAAAACTTGGGTAGAAACTGTTGCTAGAACTCAAGCATTGGAAAAACGCAGTCCTGTACCTGCAGCAGGTCTTAACATCGCCGGTTAAAAATAAATTGAATAATAAAATAAACCTGTCAACTACTGAACTTGCCGAACGTGTCGCTATAATTAAGCGGTTTAAAGAATTGCTTATAAGTCAACGTGAACGTTTTAAGCAATATTTAGCAGTGCTGGATAAACAAAAAGATATTATTGAATCCGGTACGGCAGAGGATATTATTAGTCATGTAGAGCTTGAAGAAAAAATTGTTGGCGATATTTTTACAATCCAAAAGTCGCTAGTCCCTATGCAGTCGATGTACAAGACGGTATTGAAAACAGAAAGCCCTGAATCAGCAGATATTCCCCTGTTAAGCGAAACATTGGAAAAGCTAAAAAAGACTGCCGCACTGCGTTCTATACGGAATAAAGACCTGTTGGAAAAACGTATGGTCATAATCCGTAATGAAATGAAGTCTTTGCGGACGGGACCGCTTGCCAAAACCCGCCGCTCCGTCTACGCTGCCGGTGAACAGCCTGTTTTGATTGATATTAAAGGGTAGTATCCTATAGTTTGACGGCTTCTACCATGTAGCGAATGTCGGGACCGTCGCCGTTTAACACAGTCATTTCTATAACGAAGATCATAGACCTGCGATCTTCGCTAACAACAACTTTTTTTATTGTGTATGAACTTATGCCGTTACGTTTTATATCTGGACTTCCAACACGGTATGTTTTTTTTATACCGCCGGGGCGGGTGCTATTCATTATTATATAAAAAGATGATCTTACATTTTTGCCGCTTCCAAAAACAGCGGGAACTAATGATGCCGTATAATAGCGGCCAAAATCAAAATCTCTAAAATCTATTGCCTCTCCGTTTGGATTTTGTCCGTTTTTTAATGATATATAAAGCGGTATACCTTGCTGTAAAAAATTTGCTTTATATTGTTTTACAGTCTGTGAATTTTTTGATATTAACTTGATTAAAGCGCCCTGCCCATCTTGACCGGGTAATATTTTTTCGTCGTGTGTGTAGGAAAACCTTCCGCCGGAAACAAAATCGTTTGCTCCAACATCAACAATACTTAGATCTGCCCACGGTTTTAAAGTGTTTTCGTATACGCCGTATTGTCCGAACAAATATATATTGCTGTTTTGCGCAAAACCCAAGTCTGCAAACGATGCCACATCCCCTGCCCAAAGACAAATGCTCGTTCCTAACATAAGCGCAAAACATAACTTCAATTTACAAACGCACAGAATATGCGGGCATTTTGATGATCGTATTCCAAGCATAGAACCTCATGCTATTATCGGAATTCTTTTGTTTTTTCTAAAGGATATAATGAAGGACACCTCTAAACTTAACCGTAAACGTCAATTCCTTCATGTTTTTTTAATTGATTTACAGCGCAGTATGTAAGCGGTGTCATAATTATTTCGATAAGACATTTTAGTATATAGTTCGTAATAACAAGAGTCCAAAAAAGTTCAGTGGAAAACACGCCAAGAAGTACTGCTATCGAAATAAAAATAAAACTATCCAGCAATTCACCAACTAGTGTTGAAGCAATTGTGCGGACAAATAAAAGCCTGCCGTGCATGGCAATTTTTATTTTGGCAAGTAAAAATGAATTCGAAAATTCGCCCGCAAGATATGCGCTTAGACTAGCAATCCACAAACCGCCTGAGCACATACCGCCTAAAATCGACTCGTAGGCTGCACTGCCTGCGTACTCTTCCCAGTAAGCATCTGCCGGTAGAATTTTTAGCAGAAAAAAAACCAGGCAAGAAAGTGCTAATGATGCAAAACCTGTCCAGATAACCTTTCGCGAGACTTTAAAGCCGTAAACTTCGGTCAAGACATCACCAAAGATATACGATAGTGGAAAGAGTAATGTGCCGCCGTCAAATGCCAAAGGGATACCAAAAAGTGATGTTTTAAGGTCAACGATTTTTGCAGACGATGAAATGTTGCTTAAAATAAGCACCGTTACAAATGCTGCCATGATAATATCTAAGTAACGAAAGCGGTCGCCGCATACTGTTGCCGTCATTTGTTTTTTGTCACTATTGATCGTCATTGATACATAATTATATACGGACGCGGATTTAACGAATATACTTGCTTTGGTGTTAAAAGCGGGGTATCAACAAGGACACCGGGAAGTTTAAAATCATAAAAAAGTTTAAATGCTTTTATAGGCATGTTAGTAGCTTGAGCGTTAAATTTGTACGTGTCTAATTTTTCTGCAGGTGTTCCAACACCGTCCATACAGTGTACAAGACGCACATGTTCAAAATCAGATTTTACATTTTTTCTGTTTTTTATCATCACTTCCCTAAACTGATGAATA
The DNA here is from genome assembly GCA_036245275.1 of Termitinemataceae bacterium. Taxonomy (GTDB): domain Bacteria; phylum Spirochaetota; class Spirochaetia; order Treponematales; family Breznakiellaceae; genus BTID01. Next base: position 6,420 of record BTID01000085.1, on the reverse strand, counting down.
ACAAGCATGCGCTCACCTTGTATATTATTTTCTGTCATGTAATTTTGCATTGCTTCCTGTGCGGCATTAATTTCTTCTGCACTTACGCTGCCGAATTCTTTCATGGGCTTTGCAGTGCGCCATTCAGGATCAAGTGCCAGGTGTACATTTGGATATTTTAAATACTTAAACATTGTTTTTAAAGATTCAACAGGATCCAAAAGCCCTATTTGGTGATCAAGAAAAATCAGCATATCACGTTCTTGCGCCCATTCTATCCATGAAGTTAAAAGTGCTTTGTTTATTTGATCGATTGTCAGTACACTTTGACTAGGTGATTTAAAATCCACTTCAACTTTCTTTACATTGCCTTTATCATCTTTTACTTCGTTGCCTTCGCTATCCAAAAGCGGTATACGCGGCTTTCCTTGTGCCGTTGCATAAATAATATAAAATGCCTTTTTTATATTTCTACCGCCGCTTTCTGCTTTATATTCATTCGCTAAATCTGTTAACTTTTTTTCAAGTTCTTCTTTTGGATAACGTCCCAGTATGCCCATATTCTTAGCAACAGGATGCCCGTAAAATGCAAGTATATCGTTATTAAGCAGGATTGAATCTGTAGCCGAAACTCTTGTTTTAATTTCCGCTTCTTCTTCTGTCTGCGGTCCTGCAACAGAAACTTCCTGAACAATGTTTGTCCCCGGTTGTACAACTTTGTCTTTTTTTTCTGTATTTGATGCAGAAACAAAAACCAAACCATTAAAAGCCACTAAGCCGCTTAGGAGTAAATATTTTAAAGCACTCATCATACATCCATTATCGGCAAAGTTTATTTTCAACTTTAGGTATTGTTAGGTGCCCTCTTTGTTTTTAAACAGATTTAAATTCCATTTTAAAATCACGGCAAAGGTATTGTGCGGCGTTGTAGCCGCTGGCAAGGGCAACAATCAATCCGCCGGGAGTTTGCATTCTGTGTCCTGCAAAATATAATCCGTTTTTTGAACGATGCGGAAAAACCAATGCACTGCGGCGCGGATACCGCATTGACATCCATGAGCCGCGGTATGTGCGGCAAAATTTTTCGTATGTAAGCGGCGTTGCCACATCCCATACAGAAAGTGTACCGGCAAGCTCAGGCATATTTTCTACAATGCACGCAAACACTCCGCAAGCAAGCTGTTCTTTAATCTCTTCATACTTGCCGGATTTTTTTGCGTCATTCCAAAAATCATAACTGTCGCCGCTTAGAATTAATGTAAGCGAAGCACAACCGGCCGGAGCGTAAGGAGCATACATTCCGTAATTATTAAGTTTTATAGATGTCCATGTAAAACCTGCGAACGAAATAGGAGTTTTAAGATCGAGTATAATTCCTTCAGGATAATCAGAAAGATCTTTTTTTACACCAAAACATAAAAACGTGCATAGCAAAGGCGTAATATTTTTGCGCATTTTTTCTGCCCACTTTGTTTTAATTTTGCTGTCAAAAAGTGTATCAATGGCACTTAAGGCATCAGAGGCTACAACAACCGCATCGTAATTAATTTTTGCGCCGTTTACAGTAAGTGTCCGTTCCAGATCGTTTACCTTATCAACAGTGGTGTTTAGGCATAGTTTACCGCCGCTTTTTACAAAACAGGCAGCCATGTTTTTTGCAAGCTGCTTAGAGCCGCCTTCTACATATCCTCCGTCACCTGCAGCAAATGCACCAAGTGTAAACATCAGCGAAACCACATCAAAATTTTTGTTTACAGAGTGAATCAGTATAGAGCGGATATTGGAATTTTTAAACCGTTTTGAGTATGTTTTTACAGAAATGCGTGACAAAAACGGAATACGGATAAGCGCAGGGAGCATTTTAATAGCATGCCTAAAAAACGGCGGGGATTTTTTTTGCGATTTAACACCGAATTTATTAAGCACCGGCATAAAAACCCTAGAAAATTTTTTTATATCGGAACACAAACTATTGATTGCTTTTTTATCCTGAGGTGAAATTTCTAAAAGATGAGATTGCAATCGGTTTAAATCCCGATAGAATGATACATTGCCGCAGGTGAGTGAAGATTCAGAGTTATAAATCTGAATATCGTCTCTAATAGCCCCTGTTTCGCGCCAAAGTCTGTTAACTGGTGTCCCTTCTTTTGAACCGTTTAGCCAGTGCATACTCGAATCAAACAGGTAGCCGCCGCGCTGCCATGCGGTGCAGTTGCCGCCGGGAACGGAATGTGCCTCGTAGAGTGTAACATCAAAACCGCTTTTTTGTGCATAGATAGCCGCCGACATACCGGCAACACCAGCTCCAATTACTGCAACGGTAATCGGCTTTTTATTCTTGTTCATAATTGTCCTTAAAAAAAATTCTTATAACCGGCGGGATGATCGATGGGATGGGCTTTAGTGTATTTTCCGGCAATTTCAAAAATTGTTTCTTCTGCAAACGGGCGGCCTAAAAGTTGTATACCGACCGGCAAACCGCCTTCTACAGCAGATGGGAATGATATTGCCGGTAAACCTGCAAGGTTCGCGCAGCAAGTGTATAAATCCGCAGCTTTTTGCGCAAAAGCACTAAGAGATGCGCCGCCGTGCGGAAAAGCCCTTGTTGGGAATACCGGCATTAAAATTGCTGCAACAGGCGCAGCAAGTGCAGATTGCTGTAAAACGCCGCCTTCTTGCGGCGTATCTCCAAAAGAGCCTAAATATTTTTCAAAATTACGCCTTATGCCGGCACGTATCCGTTGCGCCCGTAGGTAGTAGCGGTCCTGAAATCCTGAACGTAGAACAAAGGTGCCAAGCAAAATACGCAGTTTTACTTCGGAACCAAAACCGCAATCGCGGGCTTTATCAATAAGTTCATCAGGACTTTCTGCCCATTCAGGGCGTTTTCCATAGCGGATGCCGTCAAAACGTGCTAGATTCGCGCTTGCTTCGGCAGTAGCTATCGTATAATATGCCGGAACGCCGTATTTTAAGCTTGGAATTTCAACTTCAACAAGTTTATAGCCTAAATTCAACAGATTTTTCTTGGCAAGCTCAAAGGCTTTTTCTACTTCCGGCTCTAGGACAGCAGCTTTTGACGTTTCCGAATCAAAATCACCTGCAATCGAACGTGCAATAGCCTGCGGAGAGAGCACGCCTATGGAATTATTGACGGTATTTGACATCATACCTGCAGTTTCCGGAGCATCTTTGCTGGTTTGGTCAAAAGGATCGGCACCTTTTATGCAGTTAAACACTGCACGGCAACGGGGTACGGTATCGGCAATTACACCAACTGTATCCAAACTGGAGGCGTAGGCGGTAAGCCCAAAACGGGAAACGGCACCCCAAGTAGGCTTTAGTCCTATAACACCGCAAAATGCTGCCGGCTGTCTAATAGAACCGCCTGTATCCGAGCCTAAGGCAAAGGGGACAAGACCCGCCGCCACAGCCGCCGCCGATCCTCCTGAAGAACCGCCTGCTACCCGCGATGTATCCCAAGGATTATTTGTCTGTAAAATCGCCGAATTGTCGGTAGAAGATCCCATTCCAAACTCGTCCAAGTTTGTTTTGCCAACAACTGTTGCCCCCGCTTCTTGTAAACGCTTAACAGCCGTTGCAGTATACGGCGACTTTAAATCTTTTAACAATTTAGAGCCGCAACTAATAGAAAAATCCTTAACTGCGATATTATCTTTTACCGCAAAAGGCAGGTTTTTGATTGTTGATGTTTTATCTGACTCATCAACAGCAGGATTGCTGCATGTCCCTTCCTCACTTTGCCTGAGCCTTTCAACAAAAGAGCCTATCTTTTTTTCCCACGAGGCAACATATTCCTCATAATCTGCCGGTAATTTTATCATTTTTATAAAACACTTCCCTTTTTACCTGAACTGTTATAAGACATTCGGCATAACGACAAACTTGCCGTCGCTTTCGCCGGAATTTTCGATAATATTTTTGTCGTTTAAGGCAGCGGTAAGCGGACAATCCTTTCTAAACCATTCCGATTGAACAGGTGCACCCGCCGTAGAAAGCGTTTCGATATCCCCGTCAAATGCCGCCGTATCCTTATCAGCATTTTGCATAGCAGAAAAAAACCAGAGCATTTGTTTAAACGCGGGGAATGCCGCCTTTAATTCATCTTCCTGCATATTTAGATGAGCCAGCGCAGCGGTTGTACGCAATTCCTCAAGATCGATTTCTATGTCCATATTTAATTTTGTCATTTAAAATGAATGCTTGCAAGTGGAATAAACAAAAATGTGAATAAACAAAAAACCCCAAGCACAAACGGTATCGCTTACTGGCGTCTTTTCCAAAAAATCGGCCAATCTTTCGTTCGATATGTGTATTTTAAAAACAGTCCTATTCCAAATAATGTTTGTTCGGCATCCTCCTTAAATTGTGTTGAACCAACTAAGTTTATTCCAAGCAGTATGCCGTGTTTGCTGTATTCCCTGCAAAAATCATAAGCGGCAGAAATATTACCGGAAAGCCCAACACCATAAACTATGCCTGCGCCTATGCCTATGGAACCGGCAAGTTGAAAGCGGTCGCTTACATAAAATACAAGACCGGGTCCGCCAAAAAGTAAAAACAGCGGCACGTTTCTTGCAACAGTCTCGTCAACAGTAGAAATGCGGAAATGAAAATTGATCTCGCCTACTATAAATAAGGGCAGGGAATCAATAGGACCGCCGCCTATTTTTATTCCGGGTGCGGGTGTAAAAACAGCATTACCTTTTTTTAGATTACGAAAAGGTGAGCCCATTTTCCAATAGCCTATACCTACACCGGTATCCAAATACAATCTGTCTGCACGCGGGTCGTTATAATTATTGGCAAAAATATTTTGTGTGCAAATTGCAAGATAGGCAATCGCAAAAAACAAAACAGCATAATATTTTTTCATCTGATTTGCCAAATTTCACCGCTTGCGGTAATTTGATAAACATATCTTCGTTTGTAATACTTGCCGATAATATGTCTAAAATCTTCATAATCTGTTTTTTCTATTGTGATATTTCTAAGCTCAGTACTTTTTCTTGGGTAACGCCTTCTAGTTTCGCATAACAATCTTCGTCTAGCTCTTCTTTCGCTAACAAGCTGCCAGTTATATATTGTTGTCCATGTTGTAGAAATTGTGCCTATTGGTGAATCAACAGGCAGCTCCGATACTGTGGTTTTGACAATAGTTGCGCAAGAAGCAAAAAGAAAAATTACTGCGGCATTAAGCAGCATAATTTTTGTTCTGACAATGTGTTTAAGTTTCATTTTTTCCGCCTATATTATCCTTGATCTGTTTCTACCCTTTCTGGGTGTGTTTAGGGTATCTAAAAAGTGTCGTTTTGTTGAATCCGGTGCAGTAAAGTCAATTTTTTCTCTGCGTGGGTATTGCTTGCTGTCAAAAATATACAAAAGAAAATCATCATCCTGATCACGTATAACCTCTGCAACATACTCATGTTCAGGCTCAAAATCAAATTCAGTTGTCAGGTATCCTTGATATATTGAGTATTTTGCACGATTATCTATCGGGTCGCCTAACGGAATAGGTACAGTTTTATCGACAACATATATTTTTGGATTTTTTCCAAACTCGTATGGAGGATTGCGGGGATACGACCAAATCGGAGGATCGAATTCTGCTTCGGCTCTTAATGTATGTTTGCCGCTTGAAATTCGGACTGTAACAATTTGTTTGTATTTCCATAAGCGCCCTTTCCATGCTTTAAACAAACGCACTCCGTCATAATCAGTTATAATTGTACCGGGGACTATTTTTAGTATACTGTATTTAGGAATAACGTTAGGCGCCATTTCAAGTCTAGTAGTTGATACACACCCGGTACAGAAAATAAAAAAAGCAAAAGGTAAAAACAGTATCAAAAATATTTTTGTACGCTTAACAAAAGCCGCAATAAAAGTCTTAGCTACTACCATTCCTCTCTAGCCCTCTCTATAAGTGCAGCTGTTTTTTTATTCCCCTGCGATTCGCACAAAAGAAAAAGCTCGTAAAAAGAATTCTGTATCTTATAACGTGTGCTGTTACTTTTGCGGTTCCGTTTAAGATCGGGAACTAAAATGATGCTGTCAATTTTTATAAGATCAGGATTTGTTATAGATTTATTGGCAAGCATGATAAGCGGAAAAAAAATACCGTTGTTGTCGCCGTAATACTTGCGCGCAATAGCCATAAGAGTTTCTTTAGGTCTAACCTTATGAAAAATAATACCGGCAGGATCAATCGACAAGGGAAGATCAAATGTATTTGCCGTCTCTTCGGCAGCTTTGGTATATTCAATATCTTTTTTTCTTATAACTTGTGTTGTAATTTGTTTTACCGCAGGCACTGCAATAGATTTTGCTTTCTGCTTAGGTATTGTAGCAGGTATAAAATCTACCAAAGATATTTTTAAACGGGAAGGTGAATCTTTTATCTCTTTTGTTTCTTCT
>BTID01000084.1:0-35249 GCA_036245275.1 Termitinemataceae bacterium | reverse complement strand
TGGATATTTCGTTCCGAAAAGTCCATTTATAAATGAGATACATATTGGAATAAAAAATTAGACTATTACGGTAATAAATTCAGAAAAGAAGGCGAAAAAAAAGGCAGAGAAGAAGGCGAAAAAAAGGGCGAAATAAAAGGCGAAAAAAAAGGCGAAAAAAAAGCAACGCTTAAAGTTGCAAAAAACCTTCTTGCTATGGGGCTTGATGAAAAAAAAGTTTCCAAAGCAACCGGTTTACCTCTAAAAACTGTGCAAGACTTGCAAAAGAAGCCTAAAGGGCACCTCTAAATACTCATTCGCCGCAATCTTGCAACACCTTTCACTGCATGTTTTTGCCAAAAATGCTCGCCATAACACCATTATGACTGCGCTTTTCGCCTTCAATCTGCGACAAAATCCAACGCAATCTTGCGTGCCACTAGTATTTAGAGATGCCCTAAAGTCAAACGAAGCGTAGCCTAGCCAATCACATCAACGGAAGTTTACCCGCTGTAATGCCTTTTAAAGTCATCTACAGCTTTTAACAAGACTTCAACATGGTCTGGAAAATCTTTGCTTGCATCCAAATTTTCGATTTCTTTATCCATAGAACCAAGAAACAAAATATACGGCTCAATCTCAAGTGCCCGTGAAAGTTTAGTGATCGTTTCAAATGACACGCCTTTTTTGCCATGCTCAACATCGTTGATAAAATTATGTGTTAGATCTGCGTGCGCTGCTAAAATTATTTGAGAAAGATTTGCAGATTTTCTTTGTTTTTTTAAATTTCTGCCAAATAATATTCTAAGTGCTTTTTCTTCTTCGTTCATGTTATTTGTTTATAATTACAAAAAATATTTTTTTAAACAAATAACTACGAGCGTACATTATCGCTTGCAGCGTTGTGTCTTATTCAGTTTTTTTCTGCAACCGCTCCTTATTGATAGTTATTATACCACTAATAATGGCTTGGCAATATAGAATTGTAAAATTTTGTTTTTAGAAAACTGACGATCGCAGCAACACTGTATCTGAATTAACCGCAGATTACGCAGAAATAAGTTAAGAAAATATTTTCTTTATAGTATCTGTGTTATCGGGTTACATCTGTGCTATCTGTGGTTAAAGGATCTTAGTAATAATTAAAACGCACCGATAATACCGCATGGTTAAAAAACCAAAAACAAAGAAACAAGAAAACAAACGGACAACATCACAAGTTTTCGACCTGCTTTTTAAAGAGGTTTTGCATCTATCCAATACGGCGGTCATATCATTTATAAATGGGCTTTTCGGAACGAAATATCCAAAAACCGCTAAAATAGAATACCTAAATACCGAAAGGGTCAACAAGAAAATCCGCCGCAGGACAAGCGATATAATGTTACGTATCGAAGGCATAACCTATCATATTGAAGCCCAGATCAATTTTGATTCTGAAATGGTTATAAGAGTTTTTGAATATGGTTTTGATAACGCAGTTTTAAAGAAAACTTACAAGGGCGATATACGGACCATTGAATTTCCGCAAGCGCGAATCATAAATCTTGAAAGCAATGAGAAAACGCCTGAAAAACAAATACTCCGCTTGATTTTTCCCGATAAATCATGCTATGATTACGAAGTAGAGAGCTTTAACCTGTTAAAACATGATGTATCGGAGCTGGAAAAGCGGGGTCTTGCGGTTTTGCTGCCTTTTTATGTGCTTAAAATGCGCAGGCAGGTGAATAAGGTGAAAACCAGCAAGGGAAGGTCAGAGCTATCAGAACCGCTAAAAGACCTTGTTAGCGGCTTAATAGGTGCGGTTGAGCGTTGTAAGGCGAAGGGCAATATAGACGATGTTGATGTACCGTCTCTAATTTCCGGACTTGAACGCCTTTACAAAGAATTATTTAGCCAATACGATGAGTTGGCAAAAGGAGATATTATGTTAAGCGAAAAATTAGATACATATTGGAATAAAAAATTAGACTATTACGGTAATAAATTCAGAAAAGAAGGCGAAAAAAAGGGCAGAGAAGAAGGCGAAAAAAAGGGCGAAAAAAAAGCAACGCTTAAAGTTGCAAAAAACCTTCTTGCTATGGGACTTGATGAAAAAAAAGTTTCCAAAGCAACCGGTTTACCTCTAAAAACTGTGCAAGACTTGCAAAAGAAGCCCAAAGGGCACCTCTAAATACTCATTCGCCGCAATCTTGCATTGCCTTTTTCCGCATCTTTTTGGCTCAAATGCTCAACAAAAAACCATTTTGCTTGCGCTTTTCGCCTTCAATCTGCGACAAAATCCAACGCAATCTTGCGTGCCACTAGTATTTAGAGATGCCCTAAAGTCAAACGCAATGCAGCCTAGCCAATCACGTCAACGGAAGTTTACCCGCTGTAATGCCTTTTAAAGTCATCTACAGCTTTTAACAAGACTTCAACATGGTCTGGAAAATCTTTGCTTGCATACAAATTTTCGATTTCTTTGTCCATAGAACCAAGAAACAAAATATACGGCTCAATCTCAAGTGCCCGTGAAAGTTTAGTGATAGTTTCAAAGGACACGCCTTTTTTGCCATGCTCAACATCGTTGATAAAATTATGTGTTAGATCTGCGTGTGCTGCTAAAATTATTTGAGAAAGATTTGCAGATTTTCTTTGTTTTTTTAAATTTCTGCCAAATAATATTCTAAGGGCTTTTTCTTCTTCGTTCATGTTATTTGTTTATAATTACAAAAAATATTTTTTTAAACAAATAACTACGAGCGTACATTATCGCTTGCAGCGTTGTGTCTTGTTCAGTTTTTTTCTGCAACCGCTCCTTAGTGATAGTTATTATACCACTAATAATGGCTTGGCAATATAGAATTGTAAAATTTTGTTTTTAGAAAACTGACGATCGCAGCAACACTGTATCAAACACATCGGTAAATTGTTTGACACTTAACTCCGCTCTGTGTGAATCTGAGTTAGACCCGATGCCGGAAAACCACTTGGCAAAACTTACACTGCTAACAGCATTTGTGTATCCAATTGCTGTTTTTTTTGCCTTGATGTCTTTTGCGCATTTTATCCAGTCTTCAAGATCGTCTTGAAAATCGCTGATTAGGAAGAAAGCCGATTCCTCTGTCAGGTATCGCTTGCAATAATTGATGCCGCCGCTTAACATAGTGCTGCCGCCTGAGCGTATGCCGCTTAGATCGTTAAAATTTGTATCTGAAATTAAATAGTCCGACCAGCATACAAGGCGGCTTTTACTTTTGTTAAAAATGCCTTCGCCTTTTATAATTGTCTTTACAACATTTTGTAAAAAAACAACAGGCAAACTGCCTGATACATCAAGTAGTATACATAAATTTGCAGGTGTAGAATTATTGATTTTATGCCTGCGTGGAATTATCACGGCGCTACTGAATTTGTTACGGTTTGTATGGTACATCATGTTTGTATATAATTTTCTTTTTTGTTGATAAAAAGAGCGTTCTTTTAGAATATACAAAAGGTCTTGCAAGCCTGTACATTCGCTAACTGAATACACGGCATTTGCACTGCTTTTGTGTGTTGTTCTTCCGCGTTTTATGCGTTTATCATTTACATCATCATAAAGTTCAATTATTGTTTTTTCTGATAAAAAATTATCTTTGATCTGTTCTTCTGTTTGTTTTTCATTTTTGTATTGACGTATATCACCGGTTTTTATTTGACCTCCCTCACCACTTATGACGTCTAACGTATGTTTCATGTTACGGCACAAAAACAACATATAAGTCATCCAATCTAAACCTGCAGGAATATTATCGGGAAAAGCCATGTATTCTTTTTTTTTAATAAAATTATCGGGAATATTAGCACTCAAAATATTTTGAATATCATCCCAATTGTTTTTAAAAAGCTTGCCGTTTAGTTCCATTGATTTTGCTATGCCGGCAAAACGAGTATAAATATAATTTTGAAAAGCCGGAATTTTTTGGTTTATATTTTTATCATTTGGAAAACGGGAAAATATCATAGACCGATTTTTATTAAAGTAAGTATTAAATAATTCACGTTGATTTTGTTCGTTAGATAAATGTTCGATTGTTACTAAATTGTAAACAATAGCAGCCTTTTCGCGTAAACTACAAATTGTCTGCACATCGCCTGAAAAAAATGGATTTACAAATATACAATAATTTCCCGGAATAATACGGCGTGAAAAACTTATAAGATTTTTTTTCGATTTATCATTATCATTTATATACGAAACATTTAAACCAAGTTCTTTTATTATTTGAGTGAATCTGCGATCATCCGCCGAGAAATTTATATTTTGCATGTTTATTTAAAACAACTCATTAATAGTTTTATTATAAAGATCAGTATAAAAATTCTTTATACTTGTTAAATCGTTTACAAATATCAAAATATCCGCATCTTGCTCATCTGAATTTTCTTTTTTAAGAATACTAAGCAGCAGTTCAATTTTTTGAAAATCATTTACAAATTGCACAATATTCGAAAATGATTTTTCTTTTTGACCGTAAGTTATCTTGATGTGATTTACAAGCGTAATCAAATCTTTATTTTGCCCGCCGTAAAAAGTTTGACTTTCATTGTATAGAAGCCATTCATTGATTGCATCAGAAACATTTTTTCCGGTAAAGTCAGGCGGCGGAATATTTTGTATTTCTTTATTATTTACTGCATTAGTATCAGATTCAAAACTTTCATAAAGTTCAATATATAATTTTTCCAGCATCTTTAAATATGTTTTTTGCTGTAGATCGTTAAATGTATTTGTTCCAAGCCCAACAAGACCAAAAATCATATTTAGAATTGTTTTTGCATGTTCTTTAATAGTTAAGCCTTTTTGCAGGCATGAACATGTTATGCGATATAGATAATGTAATGTCCTGCCTGTTAAAAAATTGTAAACATAACCGGCATCATTTTCGTATATATTATTATATATTTGATTATTGATGTCTAATGGAATGGGCAGTGATTCTTTTTGTTGATCTTTAAATGATTCAAAAATCTTTTTCCACATTACTTTAATACTGCTGCGGATTTTATCTTTTTTATTTTTGTCAATATTTATATTTTTAAATACTATAGTATCTAAGGCACGGTCTTCTTCATTTAGTAAGAATTCATTCAAAAAAGAATCGCTGTCTTCATACTGCAAATTAACAATACAAAAACGGTTTAAAATAGGTGCCATAATGTTAAACAAAATTGGTATATTTTGTTTGTAGTTTGCCGCTGCAACTACCAAAGTAGAAGCCGGTAGTTTTTTATCAAAGCCTATTGTTCTTTCAAATACAAGTTGCAGCATAGCGCCTTGTACATTTTCAGAAACTGTACTTAATTCATCCAAGAATAAAAGACTTGGTATATTTTTTTCGTCATGTTTTATGATATTTCTGTACCAGTATGGCTCCAGTAATTCAAGATACTGTTTATTTGCATCTTCAATTCTAACTTGGAATCCTAAAATCTCTTCTTGTGTAAAACGTGAACCAATTAGAGTTTCCACATTATATCCATTACGCAATGCCCAGTTGTTGACTATCGTAGATTTAGCAAGACCAGGGTTAGCAATAAACAAAACCGGTACACCGCTATCCTTTGATATTTCAATACCTGTTTCTATGGTGTCGCGTATTTTATTTATTATAGATTTCATTTTTTGGTCCATATATCTTCTCTGCCATCGTAAGCAAGATCTGTTTTTATTTCGCTTACAGGCAGCCATTGCACAGTAAATGCAACATTGTTTACAAATTTATAATTTGAATTAGGGTTGGAAGTATCACGCCATGGTGCCATAGAAACTGCTAACGTAGCGTTCCAGTCACCCAAATGGTGAACCATAGAAAAGTTAAAACTTTTTAGTTTAAAACCAGACTGGTGACGTTTATCTTCGTCATCAAATCTAAAAGAGTTCAATAAATCTCTAAAGAAACTTCCTTCGTAAGTTATACCGCTGTTTTTTATTTCATCTGCAATCTCTTGATCGAAAACAGGAAGGTTGCTTAAATAAAAAAACATACTTTCATTTTCTGATGTTGTTCCCATAGTAAAATCTAAAAATTTATTTATTTTTAAAGTACCGCTAAGATTAAAAGATAATTTTGAATATGTGTAACGCTGTAAATCAAGAGTAAGACCTAATCCTGTGCTGATAGAAAATGATAGACGTTTATCCCAAATATTATCTTTTTTAAATGACACAGAATATCTAGCCGACATATTTGAAGAACGCAGTTGAGCATCTTCTGCACCACGCTGCTTCCAACCGGTTATCAATGATTCATCAGCATTTTTTGCAAGGATATATCCGGTAGTACGTGCCGCGTTATACGAAAAATTAAATGTTCCGAATTTTGCATTTGAAAAATTAAATGTTGTAATTAGATTAGTAACTTCTTTAAATTCAGGAGTGTATGTTATGTTTTGTTTTAAATTTATTCCGGTAGCAAAATTAAAAGTTTCAGTCATATTTATCGGTTGAAACTCGGTATCTGATTCAAAAGGTTTTTTTATGATAGTGTTGGCATTTGTTTCAGTTATCCATATACGTGCCGTACCGTTAACCGAAAATGTTGATTCTTCCGGCGGAAGATCAGCATAAAGTGTAAGGTTTTGCATTTTTTCCAAAACAGAAACTCCAATATTTGCCGACACTCTGTGACTACTAAGATCTTCTTTTGTCCATTTACCTTTTATAACCTCCCAATCAGGTTCATCTGCACTTCCTATAAAATTAGATTTTGCTAAAAGTCCGCCGAATGTGTATTGAAAGTTTGTAGTTTTCCAATGCGGGCTCCAATAAAAAGGATTTACCTGTGTAGTCTGCGACCAGTTTGTTGACCACAAAGTAGAACGGTAATCGTTTAGTTTTTCGCTTTCCACTGCTGAGGTACTTTCGTATTTCTCCTCGTCTCTATAAATGTGATCCTGCCAGTAAACATCGCCTGAGATTGTTCCTGAAACCGAAAACACATTATTGTTAGGTTCAGAGAATGTTAAAGATGTGCTGCCGTTAGTACGCATCATCATTGCCATAGATCGGACATCATGAAGGTTAATATCAGTTTGAGCTTTCCAATCTGTTGTATTAAAATACAAATCTGTGGACATAGTAGGTGATAACTGATAGGTAAGTGAAACACGGAAAGCATTTGTATTTGCTAAATTAAAAGTTTGAGCAAGAGAAGGCGGCTCAAGTACGTATTTGCCATCGCCAAAAAAATTTTGTTCATTTGGTTGTTTTGTAAATTTTTCTGTTTCAGGCCAAGGCGCACGCGGCTCTCCAAAATCTTTTAAAGGATCCTCTACAGCTTTATCTTTTTGTGCAATAGATGTTGAGCTTGATTTTGAAAAAGGTGTTCCGCCAATAGATCCGCTCCATGAAAATACAGTCCACTTATCAGGATAAAAAAAAGTCCGTTGCGGGGAATAAGGATTGTTGTTCATAATCTCATCATTGTTTTTATAATTAAAATTAAAAACGCTTGAAATTGTCGAGATTGAAATATTTGAAACAACCGGATCAAAAATTTTTAAAGAAATATTAGGTCTTCCCGATAATGACCATTGATATTGTCCTAAAGGAGTAACATCTTCTACAGTTTGAGTTGCAGAACCCTGCATCAACATTTGCATCCAATCCATGCTTTCTGTACGATTCATCGTATCGTAATCAATAAACGGATCGGAATAAAAAGGCAGATCCAAAGTAAGCGAGCCATGTTTTCCTGATACTGAAAGTCCTGTTTTCATACGGTAACGAAGCGGTATTTCCTTGCCGAATATTATACTTTTATTCCAGTCAACTTGTTCTTCGTTGTCATAAGGTGTGTAATATTTTTCGAGCGGATTATGTATAGTTCTTGTAAAAGCCACACCGCCTGAAAAATTCCAAGCACCCAAAACTTTATAACTAGGCAACGCAACTTCTGTACCCAAATAAAAACCTAAGTTTGTGTACGCATCTAAAAGCAATGCAAATTTTTTACCATCATTTTTCGTATCTTTTTTGCCTGTCGTACGCAAGAAAACACCTTCGCGAACTTGTTCCATTCCGGAGCCGCTTCCTAAAATTTTTGATATTGAATTTTCAGACATAGCTGATGCATCTGCTTTACCCAGTATATAGGTTGTTGTTTGTAAAAAAGAACCTTCCCTCATCCTTGTTCCTAATACAGGATGGAATATAACTTCATCTGCCGGAAAAAAGAAACCGGGCAGCCAAAACACAGGTATCTCGCCTACTTTTAATACTGCATTCAAAAGCCCCCAGTCAGAACCCGGCAGTATCCAAAGTCTGGAGGCATCCAATGACCAATACGGCTCATCACTTTTGGCATTGGTAACATGCGCTTTTTTTAAAACAGTTGTATCGCTATCTGTTTTAGAAATAACTTGCCCTGCAAATCTGTAGGCTGTTTCACTTCCTGAGATTGTGCGCTCAGAAATCGTATCAATAAATGACCCTGCCCATGTATCCAAATTGATCGTAATAGAATCGCCTTTAAATGTTTCGCGTGTATCATTTTCTTCTTTGTTATATTCAACACTGCCTGTTGCTGTTAGTACATTCCGTGTGCGGTTAAAAATAATTTCCCATGCTTTTATTTTATGTACGGCATTACCATCGTTAAGGCTTAACACTACACCGCCTGATAGTTTTGCGTATTCTTCGTTAACAGACTTTAACGTAAAATATTCCGTCGAACGTGCAGATTCAATCGTTATTACTTTTTGATTTTCAGGTTTTTCTTCTTGTGCAATATTTATTTTTAAATGATCGCGAATACGCTGCATTAAATTTTCTTTGCTGCCGCCTTCGCTTAATCCAAGATCGCGGCACCATTGCGCTAACTCTTGCAGCGTAGATGTTTTTATTTCAAGATTTAAGATTTTGTCGGCTTCTTCTTTTTCTTTTAAGGCAGCAAGTTCTTCTTCGGTAAGTTCAGGTTGAGGTTCTTTTTCTGCTGCCTCTGTATTTTCTGCGGATTCTACAGTTTCAGTTTCTGCAGTACCCAAAGCCGGTTCAGCTTCTTGAGCATATACAAAATTTGTTTGCAGCATACAAAAAATAAAAACCGCAAACAGTATAAGCTGCCGTCTAAAATCACGCATCCCCTACACTACCTAGCTTTATCCAACAATTCTTTTATATATTTACCTGTCCACGAAGCATCACATTTTGCAATATCTTCCGGTTTGCCGGTTGCAATAATCTCTCCGCCCCTATGTCCGCCTTCCGGACCTAAATCTATAAGGTGATCCGCTTGCAGCAGTACGTCTAAATTATGTTCGATCATAATAACAGTGTTTCCCTGATCAACCAAACGTTGGATAACTTCCATAAGCTGTTTAACATCTGCAAAATGTAGACCGGTTGTAGGCTCGTCAAGAATATAAACTGTTTTACCGGTAGAACGCTTGGAAAGTTCCAGTGCCAGTTTTACGCGTTGCGCCTCGCCGCCGGAAAGTGTCAAGGCAGATTGTCCAAGTTTTACATATCCCAAACCTACAGACAAAAGTGTATCCATCTTGCGGGCAATATGCGGAATATATCCAAAAAATTCGGCAGCTTCTTCTATAGTCATTTCCAGCACATCTGCAATATTTTTATCTTTGTAACGAATATCAAGAGTTTCATGATTAAACCGTTTTCCGCCGCATATATCGCATGTAACATATACATCAGACAAAAAGTTCATTTCAATTTTGATCGTGCCGTCCCCTTGGCAATGCTCGCACCTGCCGCCTTTTACGTTAAACGAAAACCGTCCGCTCTTATATCCGCGTGCTTTTGATTCAGGTAAACTTGCAAATAACTCGCGTATACCGTTGAACACCCCCACGTAAGTTGCAGGATTACTACGCGGTGTGCGGCCTATCGGGCTTTGATCAATATCAATAACTTTGTCTACAAATTCGGTGCCTTCTAGTTTTTTATAATTACCTTGCATCCGGTTAGCCTTGTTTAAACTGTTTGCCAGTGCAGGATACAACACATCGGAAAGCAGCGACGATTTACCCGATCCTGACACACCTGTTATGCATGTAAAAACACCAAGCGGTATTTCAACATTTATATTTTTTAAATTGTGTTCATTTACACCTTTTAGTTTTAAAAAATTTCCGTTACCTTTTCTGCGCCGCACCGGAATATCCATTTTTAGTGTACCTGCAAGATACTGTCCGGTTAAACTTTCTTTAACCTTCATAACTTCTTCCGGCGTTCCGGCAGCTACAATATAACCGCCGTGTACACCCGCACCGGGACCTAAATCGACAAGATAGTCTGCACTGCGCAAAGTTTGCTCGTCGTGTTCAACAACAATTAATGTGTTACCCAAATTGCGCAGATAAAATAAGGTATCCAACAAACGCTGATTATCACGTTGATGCAAGCCGATAGAAGGTTCATCAAGAATATAAAGCACACCAACCAAACTTGATCCAATCTGTGTTGCCAACCGTATACGCTGAGCTTCGCCGCCGGAAAGAGTACCGGCTTTGCGCTCCAAACTTAAATAATCAAGTCCAACATTTTTTAGAAATTCTAAACGGGCTTTTATTTCTTTTAGTATCTGTTTAGAAATTTGTTTTTCGTTTTCTGTGAATTTTATTTCCTCAAAAAATTTTAAAGTGTCTGCAACAGAAAGAGCAGAAATATCATAAATATTTTTACCCCCAACGGTAACAGATAGAATTTCAGGCTTTAATCTTTTACCGCCGCATGCCGGACAATTTTTTTGATTCATAAATTTTTCAAGCCATGTTTTTATCCACTCTGAAGTTGTTTCAATATAGCGCCGCTTTAGATCTTCCAAAATACCCGGAAAAATTTTATTGTAATCAAAATGCCCTGTACCTTCCTTGTTTTCGTACTTCATTTTTATTTCTTCATCGCTTCCGTAAAGAATTGCTTCCATTATTTTTTTCGGCAGCTTGTTAAACGGAGTATCCAAACTAAATTTAAAATGTTTTGCAAGACCATCAAACTGACTGCGGTACCAAGCAGACTCCGGGTTATGCGTTAAGAGCCCTCCCCCGTTAAACGAAATTGATTTATCCGGTATCAACAGGTCAGGATCAAATTCCAGTTTAGCTCCTAAACCGTCACATTCAGGACATGCCCCAAAAGGATTGTTAAATGAAAAAAGACGCGGCTGCATTTCCGGTACAGAAATACCGCATTGCGGACAGGCATTGTGCTGCGAAAAAAATAATTCCTGTGCATCAGTCAACACAAGTAAAATGCCCTCTGATGACTGCAATGCCGTTTCTACAGACTCTGCCAAGCGGCTGCGCACATCTTTCCCAAGCACAAGTCTGTCAACGACAATTTCGATTGTATGTTTTTTTTGCTTATCAAGTTTTATCGTATCGTCAAGGTTTGCAATTACACCATCTATACGGGCACGTGCAAAACCGGCGCGTTTAGCATCTTCAATTATTTTTTGATGTTCGCCTTTTTTACCTCTAATGATAGGCGATAAAATCTGGATCTTTGAACCTTCATTTAGATTCATAATTGTGCTTATAATCTGATCAACGGGCTGTTCACGAATCTCGCGCCCGCATTTAGGACAATGAGGAATTCCAATTCGTGCAAAAAGCAATCTGTAATAATCATAAATCTCGGTAACAGTGCCGACAGTAGAACGCGGGTTGCGGTGTGTTGTTTTTTGTTCAATGGAAATTGCAGGGGAAAGCCCCTCAATATAATCAAGGTCAGGCTTATCCATACGCCCCAAAAACTGCCTTGCATAGGAAGAAAGGCTTTCAACATAGCGGCGCTGCCCCTCTGCAAAAATAGTGTCAAAAGCCAAAGAACTCTTACCGGAACCGGACAAACCGGAGACTACAACAAGTTTATCGCGCGGCAAATCCAAGTCAATGTTTTTTAAATTGTGTTCACGCGCACCGCGAATGACAAGTTTATCCATTATAATGGAATTATAGCAAAATGTTCAGATTAAAGGAAGTCACCGATTATACCTGTTATTTACTAAGCTCTGCGATATAACAATTATTTTTTTCATGCGTACATCCATTACTGCATTATACTGCATTATACGCACCTTTAATCATTAAGAAAGCGCAGGTAGCCTATTTCCATATTTGACATTGGTTTGCCGTAAGATTTCTTGTCGCGTGAATGTTCTACCACTTTGGCATCTCCGCCCGGTCCCCATGCATGAATAAATTTATTATCCCCAATAAACATACCTACATGAGTAGGACCGCCGCGATTCTGTGTATCATAAACGATTATATCACCGGGTTTTAATTCGCCGGCTTTTATACGCGGTCCCTGTCTATACATTTCGACAGAAGTACGAGGCAGTACCAAACCTGTAACCGCCTTGTAAGTCGATTGAACCAATCCGGAGCAATCATACTGCGTAGTACCTGTTTGACCGGTTTTGTACCTTGCACCTAAATGTGTTTTTATCTCTGCAATCAATTTGTCGCGCACAGAATTACCGCCTGCCGCTATTCCATTTGTTGCCGAAGGAGCAACCGCTGTTTGTGCAGTTTTTACAGGCGACAAACTTGAAGGCGGTGTAGTTGAACCGGAAGTTGCCGGTTTTTTAGGGGCAGGAGCAGGGCTTCCAACTAAGGGCGTGGTTTTAAAAGCACTAGTTACTTCCAGTTTGCAGCTGTTATTAGCATTAAATGTAACAACCAAAGAAGAATCCTCTCTTGCACGCCATTGTCCAATGTACGGATTTTTTGCACTTGGAGTTCCGCCGATTCTATCAAATATTACATTGCCTGTGGCATAAATAGTGTTTTTGTTGTTTAGTGCCATTCTAAACATTTCCCAATCTTTTTTTGAATTATTAAGATATGCATAAGAATTGTTAGGATCATCAGGTCCTATGTAAAAGTCCACACCTTGATCAATTATCCAGTGATCATCATTATCTTGATCAGGACCGGCATAGTAAAACATTTCTGTTTTAGGATCAACTTTCCATTCACTACTGTTATAATGCCAACTAGATTCGTCAGAAAACCAAGCTGTTGATTCCCAAGCTGCACTTATATCACCTTCAAATACAAAATAAATAGGATACTTCTGACTTACATCATATTCAAAGTTTATTGTTTGAGCATAAGTTTCCACAACAGTTGAAAAAAACACTGCTGCAAACAAAAAAAATAACTTTTTCATGTTTTCCCTCTTTTATTATTCTTTTTTTATTCTTTATCTTTTGTCCATAGTACAAATACACGGTATGTTTCTTCATTTGTTTTTTTATCCAAAACCAACTGCCACCAATCAGCTTCTTTGATTACACCTGAAAATGATATATTACGTGTATCAGTAACTATGTTGGATGTAAGGTTAGCTCTGGAAACTGCATAGTCTTTATTGGGATCGTCTACAAGAACGACAAAGCAATATTTATTTTTATATTGTTTTAATTTCTCAACCGCTGCATTTCCGCCTGCAAGGTATGATTGCACCCATACAGGTGTTTTTATTGCATGTGCGGAGCCTTTGTCATCAAGAATTTCAAAGTTAGCTTTGTCATTACCACTTGCGCTTAACGGCAACAGCAGTATTGTTAGCAACATGGTAAAACAAAGCATTTTTTTTAGAATAGTGTGCATTTATTTTTAGGTATTTTCTTGAGCTTCACGTTGAGATCTAAGTCTGCGGACAGCACCTTCAGTCGGCGGGCTTGATTCTGTAACAGGCGGAGCTTTCAGTAATTCGGTAAGGGTTCCATCTTCTTTTATCGTATAACGTACCGGTTGATATTTTTTTGTACTGCCGACACTTAGAGGCTGTATAGTAAGTTGGCATGTCGTTCCCAAATTTGCGGCTGTTACAAAAATTACATGATCTGCTCCCAATGCTTTACCAATTTCTACGGCTTTTTCTTCAGAAATATAACTGTCTTCTACCTTATAATTTTTACGTATAGAATCTACATCTGCTTTATGATTATAAGTAACCATGTTTCGATTTATCTTTGTTTGATAAATATAAGTTAATACATCACCAACATAATCAGAGAAAAGTTTTGAAGGTGTCTCGTAGCTTATAACAACAGATTTTGATTTGCTGGGAAGAAGGGCTGCAACTTCGTTAATTGATTTTGTAAGAGCTTGATCTAGTGTTAGCGATTGTTGAGCTTGAACCAAAAACGAAAACGACAAAAACATGACCGCTAGGGATAAACATTTTTTCATAAAATCTCCAAATTTTAGAAATATAATTCTTTTTTTATATTAAACACTGTAAAAAAAAAGTTTCGCATACCTAGTCTATAAAATATGCGAAACATTTTAAAAATCTTAAAATGACAATATTATTAATCGTCTATTAATCGTCTCTAGATAAAGAACCAAAGCCGCCAACACCGCGTACTTGTGCAATCATGTCAGCATAAATAGCTTTTTCCGCAGCAGACATTGCTGTGTTTTGGTCTGCAAGTCTTTGGAGTTGTGCAGCAACTTGAGTATCAAGTTGTTTTTTGTCAATTAGAAACAATGCTGTAGCAGTAGTCGTTACTTCTTTTGTTTTTTTGTTACGTCTAGTTTCCCACCAATCAGCATCTTTTGTTAATCCGTTAAATGATGCATTAGCTATGGCTTCTGCTGCGGACTTAACACCGTAGGACATCTCGCCTGCTGATCCGGTTGAACCGCCGCCGCCTGAGGCATTAGACATACTTGATGATACTGTTGTCGCTATTTTTGCAGCTACAGCCCTAGGAGCTTCTGCTCCGCCTACCCATGCTATAGCAAAGTCCTTGTTTAAATCATCATGCTCTATTATAAAGCAATACTTACCTTTGTAAAGGTCCAATGCTTCAACAGCACTAATTCCACTGCTTATATAAGCAGTTAACCATGCCGGATCTTTTAGACTGCGGGAAGTACCTTTATTTTCCAGAACTTCTACTTTCTCTTTAGTCTTACCTGCCGCCATAACCATTGTTGCTGCAAACAACAATCCAACTACTAAAAACACATTCCTTACATTTTTCATTTTTTCTCCTATAAAAATTATTTTTTATCCACCCATACGGACGGATTTTAAACCCAAATAAAAATCCCCGCCGCAGAGCGGCGGTGATATCGCAGGCTAATGCCTGTGATCATCAATCGTTACTTTAGTAACGAAACTAAATATTCATTAAATACCGACGTAAAGCTTTCTTCGTCGTCAGCATCTCCAATTGAGCTTTCTACTCTGCGCAAAGCACGTTCTATCGCCTCAGTATAGTTTAGATGACCCTCGCGGCCGGTGGCAGAAAAAGTAAACAGCTCTGTTCCGCTTGAATCAGAAATAGCAGATGTTATTTCATAACGTACAAATTTATTTTGATTTTGAATTGGTGCATCAGTAATTCTAAGCATAGTTTCAAGTATATACGATTTTGAATCCGGCTTGTCTGTTGTCCTAAACCCGCGTGTTGTAAAAACTTTTTGCAGTGCCTTTTTAATACGTCCGCTATCGTCAGCATTGGTTTCAACCTGAACAGAGATGACAATTGACTTTGTATTGTCCAATGCTGCTTTTTTTAAAGTATTAGCATTGCCGTAACTAACTTTGATACTATCGCGCATAGCAGGATTTAATACCGATAAAATCTCAAGTTGATTGTCCGTTAACACTGCGATGTCTGTAGCAACAGCCAAACATTCATAGGCTTCGAAAGTACCTTTATTTGCTGCCGCATCTTTTTGTAAACCGGTAATGACGTTATTATTCTCTTTGATGATATTTGAATAGGCTGTTCCGGCTTCTTTGCGGTTCATACGGGCACAAGCATAAGCGGTGCCGTCTTTTGAAACAAAAGAATCAACTGTAACACCCATAAGACCGCTTACATTACTGGATGTATCTGTCTGTTTGCTAACACTGCTATTCTGAGCATAAGAACTCTTGCCGCCGCTAACTGCTCTTGATAAACTTTCTGCAGCCTGAGTAGTTGCAGCAACATCAACTTTAAATCTGCTTGCCAACGCACCGGCAGCTTTTGAATCTGCCGCTTGCTTGCTTGACGCACTTTCTACCACAGCAACCCAATCACTATCGGGATATACAGAATTATAATCATCAACCCACTTTGGAAGTTTTTCTGGAGCAGCATAAATTGAAACTGCCTGTATCGCAAAAACTAAAAATGCACTTATAAAAATCTTTTTATAATTTTTCATATATCCCTCTAGTAACTTATTTTAGATTTACAGCTTCGATAATGTTAGGCTTGTTGGTTTTTGCTTCGATAGATCTTGTTTCTGAGCCTACCTCTTTGCCGTCTTTGTCAAAATAAGTGATTTTTACATCATAAGTACCCGGATCAACATTAATGCCGCCGACAAAAGCACTGTTCGGCATATAACGTGCCATACGGATATCAGTTTTTTCACCATCTGCTAAAGATTTTTTAACCGGTCCTGCAAGCATCATTACCATGTCAGGAGATGCAATTGATGCTGTAGAAAAACCTGTAATTGCACTTATTGTTTTTGCCATAGCACGGGCATAGGCTTTTCTGTAAAGAACATCTTTTTTTATTGCAAAAGAATCATAGATTACTTTACCGACATCTTCTAATAACTCAAGCTCAAAAACTTGTCCGTTTACTTCTGCTTGAACTTTTGTTATTACTGCAGAGCGCGGAGTTGGTATTGTTTTTACTACCTTGTCATCTTTTGTTAAATCTTTGGTATCTTTTTTTTCACCATTTGCAAGCTCAGCTGTAGCAGCAATAGTAGGATATGGAATGGTCGCAGTAAAAGTAGTTATAACATCCGACACATTTTGAGGTGTCTGCAGCATAGCTAACAGTACCGTCAAGAATTTCATTCCTTTTAATTCCTTAACTTCCTTTTCTTGCACTTTTATAGGTGAAAGTCCTGTAAACCCTAAAACATTGATACGTGCTTTTCCGGCAGGAACTTTTAATTCGTCATCCAAAGATTTAGGCTTAGGATTATAGTATACACTCTTTGAATCCGTAAATGCTTTATCAATTTGACCTTTTAAATAAGGTATTTGATTACCGTTATTATTGTCACGTTCCAACAACAAGGCAACGTAGCTAACAAGCGCAGAGTTATTGAACTTTACCGATGTTACCGGCGGAAACTCAATATCCTTTAAGTTTTTATCATTTTTTGCATCAGCCTCTACTTGAGCTGCTTCCCGTGCCGCTAAGTCTTGTAATGTATTAAACTTTATCATAGCCTGCGTTGCTTCGATCCGTGCATTTTGAATATTATCATCGCCGCCGCGGTTATAATTGTTAAGCGCATTAAAAAGATCGCTGTACAAAATCTCGAATGATTCACCCGTATACGGTTTTAAAGCCGGATTTACATTTTTTTCGCTGTTATCTTTTTTTGTTGAATCTAAAGTTTTAATCTCATCTGCTGCTTTTTCCGCCTCATCTAAGCTGGTAAAGGAATCGTCGTACTTTTTAGAATAATGAGTTAATGTTCCTAAATCCAAAAAATAATTTACTTTATCGTCTAACGGATAAAGTTTTGATTTTTTTGTGTTACCTGCTTTTAGAACAGCGGCAGCCGCTCCTTCATAATTACCCGCCGCAGCCGGTTTATCAACAGGACCATAATTGATTGACTTATCTTTAGCTACTGCTAAACCGCCTACCATACACATTGCTGCAATAAACATTGCAAATTTTAAATTTTTCATTTTCTTTCCTTAATTTTTATTTTTTTAGCATCTTTGACTGCCCATATAATGCGGGCATTATGCTTATTTTACTGTTTTTCCGCCCTTAGAGTTTACCACAACGTCGGAATTGCCTTTCCAAATGATTACATTGGTTTCTATGTTTGTTATTTGTGCGAAAACGGTATAAGTTCTAGTCGCTTTGTCTTTAACTCTTGACACAATTAATTTTACACTTCCGTTAAGCATAAAATCTGCAGCGGTTTCGTTACCTAGCGCTTTA
The DNA here is from genome assembly GCA_036245275.1 of Termitinemataceae bacterium. Taxonomy (GTDB): domain Bacteria; phylum Spirochaetota; class Spirochaetia; order Treponematales; family Breznakiellaceae; genus BTID01. Next base: position 17,331 of record BTID01000084.1, on the reverse strand, counting down.
GCAGTTTTTTCGCTTGCATTTGACTGTTGATCGTTCCGTTCACCTCTAAGGTTTTCGCGGACATCACCGCCTGCTACGAAGCTCAATCTGCCGTCGTTAATAATTGCCGTTTCCATTTTTTCCGCAACTATTGACGTATCCAAATATTCGCTCGACTGGTTGGGGAATTGACCTACAATGACCGTCGGCACAGTAGTGCCTTTTGTCTTTGCTTTAACTACCCTGTCCACAGCCGGACTTGTCAGACAAGATTCAAGCAATTCGGAACAGACTGTCTGCACCTCTTTTGCTCCCCATTGACCATTGCCGACCTCTTTTGCCGATAACGATAATAGCATCGACACAACTATAAGCGCTGTGAGTGCTAAACCTCTAATACTTCTCATAAAACCTCCGAAAATTATTGTTGGCTTGCGAAAGCCGCGGCCGAGTAATGCTTAAAAGATACGAGCATTTTATCACCGTAGCTAATTATGACATAGGGAAAATTATTTTGTCAAGTGGACGAATACACTTTTTGCGTGTAACTAGGCTTTACCTTGAGTGACTTGAGAATATTATATGTAGAGTTGTGTTTTGCCCGATTTAAATTTTTTTGCTATTTTGTCTTTGCTGCAGCAATTTGCTCAGTAAGTTCTGCCACTGTTGCACCAATTGCAACACCCGGTAGCTTTACAGGAGCACCAACTTGAGCTAAGAAAGTTCCTTCTACTTCGCCTGTTTTAAATGTGGTAAATCCAACTCTGTATAATCCGCGTACTAATGCCTTTAAAGGGTTGTCAACTTCACTTGTTATGCGCATAAGTGAGTTATACTGGCTTCCTTTTGGATTTGCCGGCATTTCGCCTGAATCATCATTAACACCGTAGCGATTCCATTTTGCACTTGCAGCGTTTGAAAAGTCTTCCTCGTTTGTAATACCATCTGCACGTTCCAGTGTAATCCAAGTATCAAAAAAATGTTCGGTATCAGTTGAACCTTCTGCCCATGTTTTTGAAGTATAGTCAGCCTTACCGGGTTTCATACCAGATGGCACCGGAGAAATCATACGAACGCCAATTTCCGGAGCAACAGCCGGAACCCAAATGTAGATATAATACATTTTTTTGCCATTATCTACACCGTCAGCCGGTGCACCGGGTTTGGCATAGCCGTAATAGCTTACAACTTGAGTATAAGGAATACGAATTTCTTTACCCTTTATACTTTTCATTCCAAGATCTGCACCAAACTTTGGAAGTTTTTGTGCTTCAACATTTGTAACAACTGCTGCTGATAAAACAATAGCTGTTGTTAACATACATAACATTTTCTTCATTAAATAGATCTCCTATAAAAATTAATTAAAATTGATGATTTGGCAAAACACAATTTTACATAACAATGAAATAATAATAGAAAAAAAAAAAATGTCAATGAGGCGTAAAGTTGTTGTACGGGAGGTACACAGAGAATATTTGATGATCTTTGTTTTCCCTCTGTGTTCCTCTGTGCGCCTCCGTGTTAAAATTCTTATTATAAAATTCAAAAGTAGAGTTGCTTTTGGGCGGGGGCTTTTCGGTTTATTCGTGCCGCAGTGCAATTCTCCGGGAGAACAAAAATACACCGCCGCTTTGCGGCGGGGATTTTTATTTTTTCTTCCAACATGTACAGTCGCTAAAGTTTTGATGAATATTTTTTGACCAACTTTTACCAATATGGTCAATTGATACACCGTTAAAACCATCAATTATTTTGCCGATTTGACCATGATATGATTCTGTCGTAGCCCCTGAGAAACACGACAGGTATTTATCAGAATTATTCATCAGTAAATATTCGATAATCGTATGACTATCGAATATTGCACCGGATGGAATCTTTGTTATGATTTCTGTTATAGTGTTAAGCATATTGCCTCCCTACATCCTTTCAATAGCAACAACTTGCCATTTAGTAAGAGGATTTTTTGTAACACGATAATATAAACGAACTTTCTGATTGGGTTTTAAGCCTGACCTAGAGTCAATTTGCATATATTGTGAAATCGCACCATCGGCTGTTTTAAAGGTAATAGTTGTGCCTGTCTGCTCAACAAAAACAACATCCGATATAAACCGCTCCTCCGAATACTCCCCTCGCGACATTTTTTCAACACTAGCTGCTGCGTCAAACAAATCTTTTGCAGTATAGTTTGATGGTTTAAAATCTGTCGGCACAAGGGTAAATTTTGAAGCATCGTACTGGTCTGTTGAGTTTAATAAAGCATGTTGTTTTTTACCGTTATCTTCCGCCGCTTGACCTGTCAAGAGATCTTCAATTTTTGTAATAGCCCAGTAGTAACGTCTATCTTCATATCTCTCTGAAGGATCATAAATTGTTGCTATATGCACGGTATACTGCTTTGTAAAATCAAAGTACTTGTTTGTAAGCTCTTTTTTTTTGCTCAAGTTTTCGTTGGAAAGTTCAGGCGTAACAGCTACAAAATCCGGTGCCACCGGCATATCCATATATGTCTCATAATTGCCAGCCTCCCATGACCAGTTGCCAAAAAGTTTTCCTTTTTGTGGCGGCACATCACATAATCTAATAGCAGTCCAACTGGTCGAGACGCATAAATACGCTCGTGTAATAAATCCTCGCCCTTCAGATTTTGTAGACCGACTGTGCGAGGAAGAACCTGTACCCAAGCCCCCACCATTGTTCATCTTTCTTAGTTCCTCAAGTGATGCTTCAGTGTACACAATCTTGTCAGGTAACAATTCAATGTGGTTCTCCCAAAGCGCTCTCCCAAGTCTATCATTGACATTGACGTAACCATATTCTTCTATTTTAAAACTCTCCTTAACGTAATTTTCTTTTTGTACTTCAACAGTAAAAGGGAATTTTCCTTTTAGACGTATTTTTGCCGGTGTTGTTGTTTTTTCGACTGTTTTTCCGGCTTTGTCATAAACAATAACCTCAGCTCCAACCGGCGCACTCGTTAATTCAAAAATCTTATCAGCCGCAAATAATGCCGCAAATAATGAAACCGAACTAGTTAAACACAAAATCATGCTTAACCAACACACACACTTTTCTTTTCTCATAGATTCCTCCAAAATATTTTTAGGGGTTTTATGCCTTTCTTTACCAAAACGATTCTTCCAATCAGTTCCGGGTTTCTATGGCACTTAACTCCCTGTACACGAGCGAGACTCGTGTAATATATAAAAAAAGTGCTTGCTCGGGAGTTTTGTCCCATGCAAAGCACTTGTTTTTAAAAAATAAGAATGATATTAAATTTTCTTTGATTAATGTTTGCACGCCGCAGGCGTACGCTAAGGGGTGACGGTGTACCCCCTTGACAAAAGAGTCTAAATGAGCATAATCAGATGTTGCTTGTTGCTTGTTGCTTGTTGCTTGTTGCTTGTTGCTTGTTGCTTGTTGCTTGTTGCTATTATAATCATACACTCAGTGTATATGGTTTTGGGGGGGAGTGTCAATGGGGGCGCATTGCTTCTTAAAAAAACTATTGGCAAGCCGTTATACCAATGTTATACTCATAATATGAAAACAGCAATATCTTTACCGGATACGGTATATTTTGAAGCAGAGGAAACGGCGCGAACCCTGGGTGTCCCCAGAAGCACCTTATATGTAAATGCATTGGTGGAATATTTACAAAAAAACAATCGCAAAAATATCACCAAAAAATTAAATGAGGTATATACCGATGATTATTATAAAGAATTTGAACCAATAGAAAATGCAGGACTTGAAAGCCTAATGGAATTAACAAAAAATGATACGTGGTGAAATTTGGTGGGTTCAATTTGGTATTCCTTTTGGGAGTGAGGCTGGTTATAAACGACCAGTACTTATAGTGCAGGATGATTCTTTTAACGAAAGTAGAATCAGAACAATTGTAGTGGTACCATTAACAACAAATTTACGTTTAGAGGAAGCACCCGGAAATGTTTTTTTGAAGAAAAATGAATCAAAATTGGTCGATGATTCTGTTATAATAGTCGCCCAATTATATGCATTGGATAGAGACAGATTTATCGAAAAAATATCAAAATTAAATAAAGATACAATGGAAAAAGTTGAAAATGGAATGATGTTGGTTCTTGGAATAAAATAATAAAAACAAACAAAATTCAAAAGTAGAGTTGCTTTTGGGCGGGGGCTTATTGTAAAGGCTGCAATGTATTAGACTGAAGGTAATGGAATTTTCTACACTTGAATTAGATGTAAACTTAAAAAAAGGTTTAGAGGAAGCCGGCTACCAAAATGCTATGCCGGTGCAGGAGCAGGTGCTGCAGACGGCGTTCAGCGGGCGCGATCTGTATGTGCAGTCGCAGACCGGAACCGGCAAAACAGCGGCTTACCTGATTGTGATTATGCAGCGCATATTGTCGGAGCCGCTTTTGGCGAACAAGAAGGCGCTTATTATGGTGCCCACACGGGAGCTTGCAGTTCAGGTTGAAACTGAGGCAAAGCTGATTGGCAAGTATCTTGATTTTAAGATTGGCAGTTTTTATGGGGGCGTTGGTTATGGGAATCAGACGAATATGCTCCGTGATGATGTGCAAATTTTGACGGGAACACCGGGACGCGTGCTGGATCTAAACGCTTCCGGACATATGAACCTTATGGATATTGCATTTTTGGTACTTGATGAAGCGGATCGTATGTTCGATATGGGATTTTATCCTGATTTACGCAAACTTATTAAGGTTGTGCCGCCTGTTCAGCGTCGTCAGACCATGCTTTTTAGTGCTACGCTTAACAATTATGTCAAAAATCTGGCTTGGGAATATACAAAAGAGCCTGTCGAGATAGAAATTGCACCGGAAAATGTTACTGTTGATGTAATAAATCAGGTTTTATACCATGTTTCCAGTTCCAATAAGATGATGTTGCTATTAGGTATACTGAAAAGGGAGCAGCCCGAAAGTGCGATTATTTTTTGTAATACCAAGCGGTATACCGAGCGCGTTGCCAAAAGGCTGCGGGAAAACGGCATTAAGTGCGAATATATATCAGGCGATCTGCGGCAAAATCAGCGGCTTATTATCATAGACAAGTTTAAAGCCGGCAAAATCAATTTTTTGGTTGCTACAGATGTGGCGGCGCGTGGAATCGATATAGAAGACTTAAGTCTTGTTGTTAATTTTGATCTGCCTAACGAAACTGAAAATTATGTTCACCGCATTGGACGTACCGCCCGTGCCGGTAAGAGCGGCAAGGCAATCAGTTTTGCAAGTGAGCAGGATGTATACGAAATAAAAAATATCGAAAAATATATAGGCAAAAAGATTCCGGCAACGGTTGCTGAAGCTGATCTGTATTCAGAGGATGTTTCGCATGCTGGCACAGTCGATTCCTCAAAACGCGTAAACAAACGTGTTGAAGGCGGAAAACGAGGCGGCGGTAAACGGCATAGGCAGTCCAATGACAGGGCTGTTCGTGAAGGTGCTGAAGTTGGCAGTGCTAAACGTGATGATGCCAGACGCTCAGGCGGCGGTAAAAACAGACCGGGTAAAGCCGGTACCGGCGGACAAGGCGGCAGAAATAAAAATTTCAGGCGCGGCGGTAAAAGTTTTTCCGGAAATGATGCCGCTGTAGAAGATGCCGTTGGCGGAGGCGCCGCACCTGAATTAGAAGGTCTTACTTTTGAGCAGAGGATGGTAGTCTACAAAAATAAATATTCACGCGGCGGCGGGAAAGGCAGCGTCGGGAAGGACAGCGTCGGGAAAGGCAATCAACCGCATGGTGCCGGTGGAGAACAAGCGTACAAAAAAAAGAAACACGGTAATGCCGGTGCGGCTTCTTCTGCAAACAATCAAGGACAATCAACAAACGAAACGCCCAAAAAGGGTATATTAAAAAATATCTTCAAAATTTTTAAAGGTAAGAAAAAGTAAAATCCCGATTGACAGATTGAATGATTGACTTTTATGGTTTTGCAGGCACGAAAATAATTTCCGGCTCCAGTGTGATACCTAGTTTGGTTTGCGCATTTTCTTTTGCAAGTGTTACAAGTGCTGCAATGTCTGCACTGCTTGCACCGCCTAGATTGATAATAAAATTGCCGTGCCATGGTGCGATTTGCGCACCGCCTATTTGTATGCCGCGCAAACCCAATTCATCAATAATTTGACCTGCACTTTTGCCTAAGGAGCGGTTGTTTTTAAAAACAGAACCGGCACTGGGGTAGCGAAAGTGTCCCTTGCTTTCCCGCTGCTGCAGGAATAAATCCATCTCTTGTGTAATAGCGGTTTTGTCTTTTTGTTCAAGTTTAAACTTTGCACTCAAAATTATAATATTATCTTTTTGAAAAGGGCTTTTTTTATAATCCCAATCGGGTGCGTTAAACGGAATGCATATTCTTTTTTGAGTTTCATCCAAAATTTCTACCTGCACAATTTTGTCTGACACGCTGTGTTCAAAACAACGGGCATTCATACGCACAGCACCGCCTATAGTGCCGGGCAGTCCATTTAAAAATTCAAGACCGCTTAAAGAAAGGCTGCGGGCATAGCAAGATGCATCGGAGCTTTTTGTGCCGCTTAAAAATGTCAGGTAATTTTCATTCTGCTCAGGCTGCATTGTATTTGCAGTTGTATCTAAAACGATTCCTTTAAACCCTGTGTCTGCAAACACAATGTTCGCGCCGCCGCCAAGCACAAATAACGGGATATTATTTTCTTTTGTATAGCGCATAACATTTGCACACACATCAACAAAATCTGATAATGGTGCGTGGATATAATATTGGGCTGGTCCGCCTACTTTAAATGTTGTATGTTTAGATAAGGGTTCGTTGTATAAAATATATTTTGAAAAGGATTCGTTTGATATATTCATAATGAAGGATCAAGCTGACGTGCCTTGTTAAGCGTAATTTCTGCCAGTTCGCACTCGCCGCAGGCTTTTAAAGCCTTTGCCTTATACTTTAGCCAGCGCGCTTCTTCGTTTGGTGCAAAACCTATATCAACAAGAATATCCATACATTGTATCCATGTTTTTTTGTCAACAACTTTCTTTAATTTTGTTCGGACAAGATCTTTTAAAAATGATTCCAAATCTTCTGCAAAATGTTTAAAGTATGGCTCATAACGTTCTTCTTTTAATAACTCTGACAGGATAATAAAAGCTTCATAATAAAAACCTCTCATGTTTAATTGTTCTGCAAGTATGTAGCTGCAATCCATCCAGTCTTCGCGTAAAAAATAATCTTTTAGCGGAAAGTTAATTCCGCCTAAACTGTGCCAAAGCCGGATCGCCTCATCTTCTTCAAAGTGCATAAGATCATACACGATTACATTTGCCAGAATTTCAGGTGTTGCTTTCTGTTCGTTTAAAAAATCGCGGTAGCAAAATGTATCTTTTTTAAATAGTTTATCATATTCTATACGCCTCTGTGAATCGGAAAGTATTTCGTAGGCGCTTAACAGCTTGCGCATCTGTTCGTGATCATCAGAACCGGAGAGATCGGGGTGCAGCTTTTTTGCTTTTGCTCTAAATGCTTTTTTTATTTCTTTAAATGATGCATCTTTGCTAACTCCAAGAATCTCGTATTGATTAATCAAGAATTGCCCCGATGCCTTTTCCCTTATAAATTTTATCAATTGTATTTTCGTTGACAAATAGAACAGAACAGTCAGCATCTTTTTGTACTTCAGTCCTTGCACTTGCAACCGAACAGTTTTTGCACTTTTCACTGTTTTGTCCGCATAACACAATAAGGTGTGCATCTTTTTCTCGTGCGACACCTATCAGCTCTTTTGCCATGTCGCCGGAGAGTTCTATGCCATTTATCTTTACGCCTTTTGCCGTAGCCAATTCTTTGACGAAAGATAAAATCCGCGTCCCTTGATTTTTTAATTCAAGTTCCCAGTCGCAGGCCTCTTGCTTTGTAAAAATATTTTCGCCAACAAGCATTGATAGCGAATCGGTGTCGACAACATAGACTGCATTAAGGCAGCACCTACACTGTTTTGCTAAGAGGATAGCAAATTTTGCCGTTTGCATTGAAGCAGGAGAACCGCAAACAGCAAGTATAATATCTTTTAGTATTACATTTGTATTAAACATTTCATCTTATATTTCGGTATTTTTTAAAAAAAAGTAAACAAGTTTCATTTTCTATTTCCGGTAATGACTTACCGATAATAAAAAGAATAGTTATACTATAAGAAATATTGCGAAATATGGGGAATCGCTTAAAATGCCGTCGCTAACACAGCTAAAAGAATTTCAAAAACTTATGTCATCTATCGGCTCTGAAAATAAAATTCTAGCTGATGAAGGAATTCGTCCTGATGAATATGCTCTGCCTGAAAATGAACCTACACCTATAAGCGATGTTTCCTCTAGCTCCGGCGGCAAAGACCTTGCTCTTAACGCCGACAAGGCAGACAAGACCGACAGTGCCGACAAGGCAGACATTGCTGTTAACGATCTTGACAATTTGAATGTTGAAGGCATTAGTGATGTTGCCTCCCCGCCCCCGCCTAAGGAAACGGCAGCCGGTGATGACGGCGCGGATCTTGGGGACGGCGGGAATGGCATCGATGATATATTTGATGCATTGGGCGACTTTGCAGGTGCTTCACACATTGCAAAAGCAGAAGTTCCTGTTGTAGAAATACCGGCAGAGGCAGCAGCTGAGCTTGGCACTCCTAGTTCCGAAATGCCGCCGCCTGAGAGGCAGCAAACAGAAATAGGTCAAGACCTTGATCTTGATTTAGACAATATGTTTCCCGATACCGGCGGCGCAGACGGTGAACCTGCCGCAGAACCTGACGGCGGCACAGGCGGTGATATTACCCCTGATTTAAATTTAGACGATCTTGATTTAGGCGGTTTTGATTCGCCTTCGGATTCCAGCCCGCAAGACTCTCTGCCTGACGATACATTACCCGCTGCAAGTGGTGGCGGCAAGGCTGTCATTGCAGAGAGCAATGTTCCCGATAGTCCTGACAATCCTGATAATATCACTGTAAAACAGGATTTAGTAATTCCTGACGAAGACATCCCAACGATTGAAGGTGTTACAGACGAAGAGCTTTCGTCACTGGCACCGAATGAACCGGCGTTAGAAGGTGAAGGATCAAAACCAAAAGAGCCGCCTGAACAAGCAGATGATGTTATTGAACCATTGCCTAACCTAGATGATTTTGACATACCCTCGTTAGACGAAGAAGTTCCTAAGCAAAAAAAAGCACAGCCTGCGGAAGGTAATGAAAAAGGAAAGGGCGGAAAAAAAGAAGATAAAGTCGAAGCAATTGCATTAAGTGATACTGAACTAAAACAGCTTTTAGAAACGATTGCTTCGTATCCGTTAAATCTGCGTATTGCATGCGAACAGGTAATTGCAGAAGAAGTTGTGCCGCCTGCGCAACTTTCCGCTTTGATAAAATTACTTGTAAACGGCGGCAACCCCCGCGAAACTGCTGCTCTTGTAAGTAAAATATTAGGCAAAAAAATTCAACTTCCAAAGGGCTACAAAACCGGCGAAGAATTAGAAGAAGAGCAATCATCGTTTACATATATTTTTATTAAAAGATTTTGGCCTATTGCACGTGTTGCACTTTTAATTGCAGCCCTTGCAGCATCTGTTACATATCTGTCTTATATGTTTATCTACAAACCTGTGTATGGAGATATGATTTATAAACAAGGTTATGAACGTATAGAAGATGGTGAATACGGCCGTGCAAACCAGCTTTTTTCAAAAGCATTTGGTATTCACAAAGTAAAAAAATGGTTTTATTTATATGCAGAAAAATTCAGAGATGAACATCAATATATTTTAGCAGAAAATAAATATGATGAACTTTTAACTTGGTATCCGCTTGATAAAAAAGGTGTTCTTGATTATGCGGCAATGGAAAAAAATTATCTGCGCAACTACGAAAAAGCAGACAGGCTTGTTCGTACAAATATTTTGGATTACAAAACTGACGATCCTGAAGGTCTTTTAGCGTTAGGCGACATAAATCTTGATTGGGGCGAAGTTGATCCGGATCGTTACGAGTATGCACGCGAAGCTTATGCACGTTATATAAACGCTTATGGACAAAGCAATCCTATAATGGAACGCATGCTAAAATATTTTATCCGCACAGACAAACTTGCTGATGTTCTTCCATTGCAAGAATACTTTATGCGTAATAAAAGAAGTATAATTTCTGCAGCAACACTAGCAGAACTTGGCGGATACCTTCTTGATAAACATTTTGAAAAAACAAAAGGTGTGCCGGACGAAAATATAGAACGTATAGGCGGCATAAAAGATATACTGCTGCGATCTGTAGAAAGCGATCCATCGCTGCCTGAAAGTCACTTTCATCTTGCACGTTACTATCACAATTATGGTGCAACTTTAGAAGAGCGTCATACTTTGCAAAATGCTGCTTCTGCTTTTGATCTTGCTGAAATTGAATCGCCAAAACGTACCGGTTACAGGATTGATACACAGCAGCGCCTTGCAGATCTTATGATACGCAGACGTGAATTTTTACCTGCAGAAGAAACTTTGGAAAAAGGCATCAGTATTTATGAAAATGCCGTAGACCGGCGTATTTTGTTCCCGCAAGCCAAGTATGGTATGCTTTATGCAAGTTTAGGCGACCTTGAATATTTTACAAAATCAGTTGACACAGGCAATGGATCTCGTGCCCCTGACTGGGAACAGGTTTTGGCATTTTACCTTATGGCTGAACGCAACGGCTATGCGCCGCCTGAAATACAATACCGTCTTGGTTCTACATATTACAGAATGGGTGATTATGAAAATGCGCAAAATAGATTCTGGAATGTATTTACAGAGGTGCCGTACAACCGCCGTTTGTTAAACGCTATGGGAAATGTTTCGTATCTGAATTCCGAATATCATGCTGCACAAGGTTACTATAAAAAATTATTAGATATACTGGAAAGTGACAGAAACCGTTTTCCTGTGCTGCTTCCTAACGATAGACCGGAGCATAAAGAACTTGTTGAACGAATGATGTATGCCCATAATAATTTAGGCGTAACACTTAATGCACTTGCCGCACGTACCGGCAATCCCTCTTACCGTGCGCAAGCATTAGGCGAGCTTACAGAATCTGCGCGGATATGGGATAATGTAACACGCGATCCTGAAACAATGGTGCGTTCAAGCGGTGTTGTTCCCGGAATGAGCGGTGCAACTTTGCCTAATTTGAATATACAAAATACATTGTATCCTGTTTCAGGCGGTGCAGGTCAGTTGTCAATGCAAATAGACAAAGATGTTAACGAGCCTTCTATGTGGGAAGAACTTATGGCAGGAGCGGATTTTTAGGAGTTATACGTCATATTGTATCGGTAGGAGAAATATTATCAAAAATTTAGAACCGGATAAAATTGATATTGAACAGGCAGCAGATATTATACAGCCTAATATAGAGCCGCTTACAAAAACTGCTTTATTCAAAATAAAAGAAGCATTGAATAAAGTTTCTGCAAAAGATATTTTTGCAGAAATTGATATACCGCCGTTTGACAGATCTCCGCTGGATGGTTTTGCGTTACGCAGTAATGATACAATCGATGCCTCTGTCGAAAATCAAATTCGTCTAAACGTTACAGGTAAAATTTTTTCAGGTGATGTATTTTCCGGTGATGTTGCCAAAGGCTGCGCGGTTAGAATTATGACCGGTGCTGCAATACCTAAGACTTGCGATTGTGTTATCCGCCAAGAAGATGTTGAATATAACGAAAATGATCACACAGTTATTATAAAACAAAAAATGGCACATAACGAAAATTATATTTTTAAAGGCGAAGACATTAAGTGCGGCACAAAAATATTTGCGCAGGGTACAGTTTTAAAATCAGCTCATTTGGCAGTACTTGCCTCACTTGGTATAAAAAACATCGAATGTTACCGTCCGCCTAGAATTGGTATTTTAAGCACAGGCAGCGAATTGCTAAAAGCCGGTGATAAACTTAGCGGCGGAAAAATTTACGGTAGCAACGACACCCTGCTTTTTTTGCGTCTAAAAGAATTAGGCTTTGATTCAACAATTATGGACACAAGCGCCGATGATCCTGATTTAGTTGCAGGACAATTGAAAAGCATAATCGAAAATATCGACATATTTATTTCTACCGGCGCAGTTAGTGTCGGCGAAAAAGATATTTTCCACGATGTATTTAAAATTTTAAATGTCAAAAAGCTGTTTTGGGGCTTAAATATGCGTCCCGGCGGAGCAACGCTCTGTGGAATCTACCGTAATGTCCCGCTTTTTTGCCTTTCCGGTAATCCATTTGCCGCATTTATCGGCTTTGAGCTTATTGTCCGCCCTGCTTTGGCAAAAATTGCCTGCCGCAATGATTTATTCCACACAAAAACAACAGCAATATTGACAAAAGCCATATCGTCCAGCCCGGTCCGCCGCTTTATTCGGGCATTTCTTGAAAACGGCAATGTAACACCTGCCGCTGAAAATATGGCAGGTCAACTTTATTCCCTCTGTGCAAGCAACTGCGTTCTAGATATTGCGCCATCTATAGATTTAAAATGCGGCAGCCCTGTACCTGTTATAATGCTGTAAGTATGTTACCATTGAAAAACAGGCCTTTTAAGGCGTGTATTCCATTCCCATATTGAGGAAAAATCCCAGCCCATAGTTGTAACAAACCATAACCGTGTAATATTGGGCGCAAAAACATCGCCGCCCTCTTCGCCGCCTGCGGTGCCTGCGGGGCTTAGCATCATTTTTTCTAAGCTGTAAGCTACCTGATCAGGAAGCGGAGGAGGCAGCGGTAGAGGCTTGATTAAATTTTTCGCACCGCCTGAAATTCGATTGATTCCATAGTCATTGGCGGCCGAAATATTGATTGCGCCATTCATAGCCACAATTTTATCAAGTACGATTGCATTTGACGGCGCAGGCGTTAACATTGATTTCGCCGAACCTAAAATCCCGCCGGCATAAATATTTTCACCTTCGCCTGAAACATCACCGGAATTATAACAATGCTTTATTGTCATACCTTCTTTTGGATCATCCCCCGGAGTAACCGGAACAGAGGCAGTATTTGCATTATCTACATAGTAGCCTAATAGACCGCCTACATAAGCATTTGAGTTTGTTGCAAATGATATGGTTTCGCTTGAAAAACATCTTTCAACCATGATTTTTGCCCTAGGTGTGTCACGGTATAAATAACCGGCTATACCGCCTACGGAGTTTCTGTCATTAACGCTATTGCTGTGAACATTAGAGTTTACAGCGATAAGTATCTCGCTGGCACAACCGTAAATTCTATATGGGTTTGCGACCCTATCAGAACGGGTAAGAAACGACCCTACAATGCCGCCTACAGCTAAACTTGCACCCCCTTCCTTGTTTATCGTAAGCCCGTTTAAGCCGCCGCGTACAGCAATATTTTCTATGTCGCTATCTTCTGCACAAGCTGCTAAGACTCCGACATTTTGACCAGTGATTGTTGTCAAATACAGGGGGTCATCACTTATATATAAAAACAAATTTTTTAAAGTTGCTTTTTGTATATAGCCGAATAAACCTACGAATTCACGGCTGCCTCCGTCTAATGAAAGGTTGCTTATAGTGCGGAAATTACCGTTAAACTCTCCTCTAAACGCATTTACAGAATCTTTTCCAAACGGCTCCCATAAACCGCTTAATTTGATGTCGCGTATTAAAACATATTTTTCGTCCATCGGGTATAAATCCGGATCAGATCCTATCCGTTTTAGATCACTTGGTGTAAAGATAGGAAGTTGAGCGTTGCTAACAAGCAAATCGTATTGTGAACCTGATATAATAATATCCTCATGCCCTTCGTTATAGTAAAGCCTCTTATTTACAGGTGTATAAATTTGCACCCAAAAAGTACATTTTGTTCCGTCAGGTACAGGGATGTTCTTTTTCCAGTGAATTTCTTCTCTTCCGCTTTCAAGAGTAACAATTTCAGTATCGGCACTGCCTAAAAGAATACCCTCTCTTGTATATACATGAACCTTTTGCACGGTGTAATCTGCGTACTCTGCTACTGCAATTATAACCCTGCCGCTCATTTCCACAGGAATCGGATCCTGCACTACTGTTTCTACAGATATTAGGGTACATGAAGTTAAAGCACACGCTGTAAAAACAAGAAGAGAAAAAATAGATATGTTGAAAATCTTACACATTATCTAATGAGTATACTCAATTTATTAAAAAAAATCTATTGAAAAATCTATTGAATTTTGACACTATTGAACGCTGCCCCTTCTCATGATTTTCTACATTTTATATAATTATCATATATGCAGGTAATAACGCTAGGTGATGATGTTTTACGGCAAAAAGCAACGGCTGTAAAAAAGTTTGATGATGAACTTAGACGGAATTGTGCAGACATGTTGGATTTATTGCATAAACATAAAGGCATTGGCTTAGCAGCGCCGCAAGTTGGTTTGATGCAGCGCTTTTTTGTTATTCATATTGAAAATGATGTGCCGCGCATTTTTATCAATCCGTCTGTCATAAGCACGTCTGAAGAAACAGCACCGCTTGAAGAAGGCTGCCTTTCGCTGCCTGGTGTGTGGGCAGAGGTTGTGCGATCAAAAAAAATAATGGTTCAGGCATGGAACGAAAGCGGAAAAACTTTTACACTAGAGGCTTCTGGAATTCTTGCACGTTGTATCTTGCACGAATATGATCACTTGGAAGGTGTATTGTTTATAGACCGTCTTTCTGATTTTAAAAGGCAGCGCTTGTTGGATAAATACGAAAAAATAAAGAACAAAAAGAAAAAATGTTAAAAATAGTCTACGCGGGCAGCCCTGAAATTTCTGTTCCGTGTTTGAAAAAAATTGCAGAGCTTCAGTTGCAGAAAAATGAATGTTGTTTGCTTGCTGTTATTACAAATCCTGATAGCACAAAAGGCCGCAGCGCAAGCAGTACTCCCACACCTGTAGGCACTTGTGCATGGCAAATTAGTGAACTTTTTACAGAAAAAAAAACAGAGCCGCCAGATATTTTTAAAGTGCCACAGATTGATTCACAGACCATAAAACAAATTAAAAATTTGCAAGCTGATATTTTAATTTGTTTTGCTTACGGAACTATTTTTACGCCTGAGTTTACGGACATATTTAAATTAGGCGGGATCAACGTCCACCCATCGTTGCTTCCTAAGTACAGAGGTCCTACACCAATACCGGCTGCGATACTAAACAGAGATGCGGAAACAGGAATAACTATACAGAAGGTAGCTCCAAAGATTGATTCAGGCGATATTCTTCTTCAACAAAAATTTCAGTTAAATGGGGTTGAAACTACCAAATCTTTAAGCGAAACAGTTGCAGTAGAAAGCGCCGCACTGCTTGAAAAATTTCTTGCATCACCTAATGAATATTTTGATCGTGCAACAGCACAAAATAATAACAACGCTTCGTATTGCCCGCTGTTAAAAAAAGATGATGCCTTAATAAATTGGAATGACAGTGCTGCAAATATTGAGGCAAAAATACGTGCATACAATCCATGGCCTATGTCTTATACTTTTGCAAATGACACAAAAATCAATGTGCTGGAGGCATCGGTTTTATCACAAAAAGAATTGAATTCAATTTTGGATATTAACACGGAAGTGTTGTGTAATGCCGCCTTTGGGACAGTCTTGGGCAACAATAAGAAAACCGGTATAATAATAAAAACAGGCGGTTCTTTTATTGCTGTAAAACGTTTGCAAGCGGCAGCACGTAAGGCACTTGATCATAATTCGTTTTTAAACGGGGCAAAAGATTTTATAGGAACGGTATTAAAGTAAATGCCCAAAAGGAATACATGGAATTAGAGGAAGTAAAAGAGCTTACAAAGTTAGACGAAGATATTATTGCAGGAAAACCAAAAATATTTTTAGGTATTTGTATCGGCTTGTTGATTTTTGTTGCTATCATAGCGGCAACTGTGTTCTTTTTGTCGGTACGCGGTGCAGAAGAAACTATGGTGCCTGACATCCGCGGTAAACAACTTGTAGATGCCCTTTTGGAATTACAACAAAAAGAACTTTATCCGCGAATACAACTGCGTTATTCGCAGTCCGCAGACGAAAAAAACACTATTTTGGAACAGGATCCTAGATCCGGTACGATTGTTAAAGCAGGTAGACGCATACGCCTTGTTGTAAGTCAGGGTGTAATGGTCAGCACGGTAAGCAATTATGTAGGCCGCATTATTGATGATGTCCGCCAAGAAGTGAGTGTGTTAAACGCAAACAATCCGTCTCCTATCATAACATTAAAAGAGCCGTTTTTGTATCAGTATTCAACAAAATCTGCCGGTATTATTTTGGAACAAAGTCCGCCGCCTGGAACCGGAATTGCGGCAAATGTTGCCGTTGAATTTGTAATAAGCAAAGGCTACCGCAAAGAATTCAATACTATGCCTAATGTTGCCGGCTTAAAAATAGGCGAGGCATTGCCGTTGCTGGAAGAATCCGGTATCCGTTGGGTTTTCGATTATTTATATGACGGCAATAACAGAGCAGGCGAAATAATCCTTGCACAAGAACCGTCCGGATATTTGAATATAGCACCGGAAAAAGTTGCGCGTATTACGATTGCAGAAACTGCAGACCTTGACGAAAACGAAGTGTTCGGCATTTTTAAATACACTTTAGCGGAAAATCCATACCCGCTTGCAACTAAGTTGGAAGTAATTCTGCCAAGCGGCGACCGCCAAACAATTGGAATTGTCCGTCATGCAGGCGGCGAATTTACGTATCCCTACCGTGCCGTTCATGGTTCAATATTGGTGCTGTCGCTTTTGGACAGGGAAATAACACGTCAGTCCGTCGAATAGCACGAATAAAAACCAGATTTTGTTTCCTTGTTACAAGCTAGGCAGTATGTTATCATTACACCATGAACGAAAAACGACAGGTCCGATTTTTTAATACAACCGGTCCATGTAATCCATGGGATCATTATATGCTGCCGCCTGCGGAGCGTCTTATCGGCGCACAGCTTGACCGCTATATACGCGACAAACTGTACTGGGTGCTTCATGCGCCGCGCCAGACCGGCAAGACAACTTTTTTGCAATCTTGGGCGCGGGAGATCAATGCCGAAGGCTCTATGACGGCTTGTTATGTCAGTGTGGAAGAGTGTCAAGGCCTTGATGAGCGCACAGAAGCTAATTCTATAATCTATCAAGCTATTTGCAGATTTGCAGGATGGGCAAATATTCCGGTTCCAAAGATTGAAGGCAATACTTCGGACATACAGTTAAGCGCAACTCTAGGAAAATGGGCAGCATTAGTTGCGCCTAAACCTCTTATTGTGTTGTTTGATGAAGTTGATGTACTTGC
>BTID01000083.1:0-53881 GCA_036245275.1 Termitinemataceae bacterium | reverse complement strand
AGGGTCTGTGACTTTTACATTGCCTTCAATTTGCGATCCGTCAGATAAGTTAACAAAAACTTTTATAGCATTTTCGATAACATGATTGTTTGTAAGAACTATACCGCGTGTGTCAATAATTGTGCCGGAACCGCTGGTGCCATCCTGCGGCACCGGTTCCAAGAACCAGTTGTATGCCTGTGTTTCGGTAGTTATATTAACGACAGCCTCATTAAGATGCTCATAGATAGCGATATTTTCTTTTTCGTCCATCGTATATGGTTGAAGCTCGGCAGTGTTCATTTGTATATTTTGTGAACTTGGCGACTGTCTTAAATTAAGCTCCCAATCGTTATTATTTGCGGAATCTTTTTTTATTTCCGCGCTAATACTCTTTTGTAAAGCAGGTATCCTTATAATACCAATACCCATAGAAAACAGCACAACAATAAGAACACTTATTATAATAAATAATGTTATCTGAGTGCGGCCATAATATTTCATAAAACCCTCCCAAAGGTTTGCAGGCATTTTTATATACCTCGATCTATTATACAAAACTTCCGCCGCAAATAACAACTGCTTCAATTGACTTCTAATTTAATCTATATTAAGATAATCTATATTAAGATAATACACATTACTATAATACACATTAAGATAATATGTATTAATATAATAGAGGTTAAATTAAATGGACAAATTTTATGATCGCGAAAATGAAATGACTCTTTTACTGGGAAATGGGGACGGAACACCGCAACAAGCAGCACGTTTTACTTTGCTTACCGGCAGACGCCGCATTGGTAAGACATCTCTTTTACTTGAGCTTATGCAGAGGCAGCAGAAGAAATCTGCAAATGTGCTCTACCTGTTTGTGTCGCGTCAGGCAGAACACTTATTGTGTGCAGAATTTCAAGCAGAGGCAGTAGACAAGTTAGGTATGCCGCTATTCGGCACAGTAAACAGCTTTGGTGTTTTTTTTTACGCAATTGATGTTATTCTCGCAAACAAAAGAGTTTACCCTCATAATTGATGAATTCCAAGAGTTTTATACTGTTAATCCTGCCATATTCGGCGAGATTCAAAATGCGTTAGACCGCTACAAAACCGGATCTAAAATTAACTTTATTGCCTGCGGTTCGGTTTATTCTCTATTGATGAATATTTTTGAAGATCAAAAAGAACCGCTATTTGGAAGGCTTACTTCAAAAATTATACTAAAACCGTTCAGTCCTAATGTGATAAAAGAGATTCTTTCCGATTATAATCCAAAATACACTCAGGAAGATTTGTTGTGTCTCTATATGCTGACAGGCGGTATTCCAAAGTACATTGCATTGTTAATGGATGCAGGGGCTGTTACAAAAAAAAAGATGCTTAAATATGTTACCCGTATGGATTCACTTTTTCTAAGCGAAGGTAAAGAATTATTGGTGTCGGAGTTTGGTAAGGACTACGGCACATATTTTTCAATTTTACAGCTGATTGCCTCCGGCAAGACTACGCAGAGTGCGATTGATTCGATTATTGGTAAGAATACCGGTGCCTATCTAGTGAATCTTGAAAAACGCTATTCGCTAATCAATCGTAACAAACCATTGTTTTCAAAACCAGAAAGCCGTAATGCCAGATGGCACATTACTGATAATTATATGCGGTTTTACTTTCGGTTCATATTTCCAAATCAGGCTCTTATTGAATTAGGTAAAACAGAACGGCTGCTGGAAATTATCGAAGGTCTTTATGAAACATTTTCCGGCTTAGTGTTGGAAGATTATTTCCGCTGTAAAATAGCATCAGAGAAAAATATTACCTGCATTGGTAAATGGTGGGATAAAAAAGGAGAAAACGAAATCGATATTATTGCTCTTGATGATATTACGCGGACGGCTTCTATTTTTGAAGTAAAGCGTAATGCAAAAAAAATCAATCTATCAGAGCTTACTCTTAAAACAAAAGAGCTAAAGACGGAACTTTCGGAATATCGTGTTAGTTTTAATGGATTATCACTGGCAGATATGTAATAATGCCTATTTTTTTTAACTCGATTTTTCTTATTATCGGTATTTTTTTTGTCAAGTAGTATGAAAAATTTGAATTCCTGCCGATAAATAGTTATGCAAAAATTAAATAAAAATATCCGCCTAAAAATCATTTTTTTTGTCTTTGCCGCAGTTTTTATTTCGTGTAGATCTACACAGACCTACACACCGGCTGCTTCTCTAATTACCCAAACACCAAAAGAAGCTCAAATTAACAAAAGTACGCAGCAAAAAGCATCTTCAAAACATGCCGAAAAAGAAAAAGGCCATGTACAAAAGGAAGTTCCGCCGACCCCTGAATTTATACTGGGGCGCGGCACTGTAGACAGCGACAAACTTGCCGAATTCCTCCTAAGATCTAACCGTAATCTTGATAAATCATTCGCCCATGATTTTGCGCGCATTTATGTTGAAGAAGCTAGTGCCGAGGGTGTAAACCATGATGTGGCATTTTCTCAAATGTGTTTAGAAACAGGCTTTCTATCGTTCGGCGGTCTTGTAACACCGGATATGAACAACTTCTGCGGATTAGGTTCGATAGGTCCCGGTCAGGCAGGAGAAACATTCCCAAGTCCTGAAATAGGAGTGCGTGCCCAAATACAGCACCTAAAAGCTTACGCTACAGATGAACCGCCGACAAAAGAAGTTGTTGACCCGCGCCGCCGCTGGGTTCGCTACGGCAGTGCTCCGACTATCTATGCTCTAGCCGGTGCATGGGCAGCAGACAGGGAATACGGAAAAAAACTAAAAATAATACTTGATACATTATACAAGCAGACATTCGGCGGATAGCTTAGGGGCAACTAAAACTGCTTAAACTCCCACGTTATTCCTGCCGTGTTAACATGGACTACACAAAAAGTTTTATTACCTACAAAATCTTCCAGTGTAATAAAGTTTGTTTCCCTTATTTTATTAATAACACGGTCATGGATATGACCGGAAAAATATCCTTTACAGCGGCTGTCAAGAATCGAAATAAAATAAGAGCGCTCAATATTATTTGTAAATTGTTGTTGAGCGGGGGAGGGCTTATTGTTTGAAAATAAATTTGCATGCGAAAAAATAAAAATATTTTGTTTTGCCGTTTTCATTTCATTTTGCATCCAATTGATCTGGTCATCGCCAAAAAAAGCATTTGCGCTATCTAAGATAAATAGGGTAGTGGAGTCCGTATCTATTCTGTATCTTGTTGATCCGATCAAATCCCGCCATACAGACCAGTTGCCAAAATATATATCATGATTGCCTATTACAGGATAGCATGGCACATTAAAACTATTTGCAGTTTCAATAAACCGGTTTAGTTCTTCCCTTGTACAACTTTGCGTTATATCGCCTGTAACAACAACAAATGCAGCATCGCCTAAATAGTTTTTTAAATTTTCAAGACCATGCGTATCATTTCCTTTAATATGAGTATCACTTACAACAATAAAGTCATAAGTATCCGTTGTAGTAAAATTATTCCATTGTGGTTTTATAAAATTAAATTCATTTGCGGCTTCCAAGCGAATATCAAGATCTTTAGATGCAATAAAACCGGCAAGATCAACCTCGCACGAAATTACACAACACAGAAAAAAAACACAAAGTAGGGTAGTGTGATAATTTTTTTTTACCATGATATTTTTACTCCGCTATTCAAACTAATTCCATAAAACGTACTTGTAAGACCTGCACTGCCTGACTGATATACATTAAGATCATTATTAACAGCAACATTCTTATTAACTTTCCAAAGTGTATTTATTCCTAAAAAGTAAGCTCCAAAATATGCAGTAGCATATAATAAATCATAATTAGCAAAAACAAGATCCAAAGCGAATTGTTTTTTATTTAAAACTGTTACATAACCCATAAAAGCCAATCCGCTTTCTTTTATCTTATATTCATCGTAATAAATTGACCACAAATTATGAAACCCTAAACTAAATCCTCCATACTTTCCCTTTATAGAAGCAGTATAAATAATCGCATTTGTATTTAAATAATATTTTTTTATACCTTCAAACGTATATAAAATATTTAAAAAAATATATTTAAAAAATCTATTTAAAAATTTAAATGATAATTCACCGGAGGCAAATAGCAGCGTTTGTGTATATGAATTATTTCCGCCTACAGAAACTCCGCCTGTAACAGTAAAAATATCATTAAACAAAAATGAAATATTCGAGTTGGCAAGAGCGGTATACTTCAAAACCCTGTCATATTTATTTGTCAATGTAAGATCAATTTCTTTTTCAATATTGATTTCTGCCCATACCACATCACAAAAAAAAATAAAAATTAACACAAAAAATAGTTTTTCTCTCACATAATAAAAATAGTATAATTCATACTTTTTGTCAAACAAGCAAATAAAAATCTAAAATCATTCCCATTGACTTCCCTGTAAATTTTCCGATAATATAATATAATAAACTTGAAAATTATATTTTTTCAAAAAAATTAGAAGGAGCAATGATAATGGTTGCAAAAACTGATCTCCCGATGAACGAAAAGCCGCCGGAGGGCTTAAAACCTGATGGTACAGGCGGCTATCGTGTTCTTGTAGTTGATGATTCTATGTTTATTGCAAAGCAGCTTGGGCAAATTCTTACATCAGAAGGGTTTGAGGTCGCAGATACCGCCGGCGATGGAGCTCAAGGGCTTGAAAAATATAAGGCTTTACACCCTAATATCGATCTTGTAACAATGGATATCACAATGCCGGTTATGGACGGTGTTTCCGCAATGGAAAAGATTCTGGAATTTGACAAGGAAGCAAAAATTATTATGGTTAGTGCTCTTGGTAAAGAAGATGTTGTCAAAAAGTGTTTGCTCATGGGTGCAAAAAGCTATATTGTAAAACCTCTTGACCGCAAAAAAGTCTTAGAGCGTGTTACATCAATCCTTAACCGCTAATAATAGCATTTTTAAAGAGGCCGCATGGAATTGCGGCTTTTTTTATGCTCTTTTTACAAAATATTTTACTTTTCTTAATGAGTATTCTGTCTACTTAGATACCGTAAGATTATAACAGGGAGTGCGCCGCACTCCCTAGTCCATCTATCTGCCTTGTGGTGAATACAGGTATTTAAAATATTCAATATTCGTAGAAAGTGTTTTTTCAAAATTGGGAATAGTGCTTTTATAAGATTCTTTTGCGCGCCAAAATTCAAAAAAACTACGATCTTTGTCGTAAGCTTGTGCATATATGGTACTTGCCTGAGCATCTGCACGTCCTCGTATTGTCTCTGCCTGTTCATAAGCGCCGGATAATATTGATCGTTCCTCGTTATCTGTTTTACCTAGCCATTCAGCCTTCTTTCCTTCGCCTTCACTACGGAAAGCCTGAGCAATCTGGTTACGTTCTTTTATCATCCTGGCATAAACACTCTGTGTAAGTTCATCCGAATAACGAATCTGCCTTGTTACAACATCGATCAAATCAATCCCATAACCGCTTACTATTTTACGCGAACGCGAAAGTATTTCCTCTGCCATTTTACGTCTGCCTTTAACAATTGGTTCTGCATTAGATTCAGGCTGCATAATCGTACCAAGCTGCGATTGTATTTGTGCAACCGTAAATTCAAGCTCTTCATCCGGTAATTCATCTATATTAGTGATTTCTGATCTTTCAATAATAACATTTGAATTACGCACAGATTCACGCAAATAATTTTCCGCAACAACAGTACGTACTTCAGAATCAATAATGTCGTCCAGTTTTGAAGATGCAGAAGAAAGTGTGGAAACAGATTCATAAAATTTTGCAGGGTCGGTAATTCTCCACCGTGCTGTAACATCAACCCAAATATATTGCTTTTCTTTTGTAGGCATACTTTTTTGTTCGCCATCCCATGCCATTATACGTTTAGGGTATCGCACAACAGTATCAATAAATGGAATCTTTAAATGCAAACCGGCATCTTGCACTACCCTAATCAAACGTCCCATTTGAACAATTACAGCCTGTTCACCTTCATCAATTGTAAAAAAAGGTCCGGCTACAAATATACCAACAATCACCGCAATAATTACAATAAAAACGGGTGTTATTTTTTTCATTTATTATCTCCTTTCAAGATTTTTTAACGGTAAAAAATTCTGAAAACTCTTATCAATAATTGTTGTGATGTAATTTTCATCTTCTGTTTTTGCAAATATTTCTTCCATCATTTCGTAGTAAAGACGTGTGCGTGTAACCTCAGGTGCCTTTTTGTATTCTTCGTAAACAGAATTAAAACGTGCCACATCACCATTTGCATTATTGATACGTTCAGATGCATAACCTTGTGCAATTTGTATACGCCTATCAGCCTCACCTCGTGCACGCGGAATAGCTGCATTATAAGCTTGCTGACCTTCGTTTATAAGCCTATTCATATCTTGCTCAGCTTTATTGACATCATCAAATGCTTCTTGTACTCCAACAGGCGGATCTATATTTTGTAATTTAACTGCAATCACATTTATACCAAGTTCATAACCGGAAAATGTTTCGTTCATAAATCTTTCTGCTTCGGATTCTATATTACTGCGCTCCGGTCCCATAATATCCATAATTCCCCTATCACCAACCATCATATTGATTGCAGATCGCGACACATCTCTTATGGTTCTACCCTGATCATGTACATTAAACACCCACGCCTTAGGATCAGAAATTTTATATTGTATAATCCACTCAACTTCGATTATATTTAAATCTCCGGTAAGCATAGTTGATTCATTTGTGTTGTTTTGATAGTTTGTAGATCTTCCTGTTGATCGAACACTCTTAAACCCAAATTGTTCCGTGTTGATGTTCGTAACATTAACAAGATAATGATGATCAATACCAAAACCTAATTGAAAATGCATACCGGGCTCGTTGATTTTTAAAAACTTTCCAAAACGTGTAACAACCGCATTTTCTGTTTGATCGACAATATACAAACTTGTACCAAAAAATACAAGCGCCACAATTATTCCTATAACAACAAGTACTATACTTGTATTACGAAATACTTTTAAGAATTTCTCTAATTTTTCGTTCAAAATATCCTCCTGCAAATAGTTTATCTAAAATAGTTCCCCAAGCTAATTATCGGTTTCTTAACTGATGTTGTTTAACTGATGTTTTGACCAGTTAATATTTTTATCGTTAGCCGTCATAGCTAATCTAATTTTTTCTTTTGCATTTTTCAAATCAGATAAATGTAATTGTAAAGAAACTTCACCGTTACAAAGAACAATTACCTCGTTGCATAATTCCAGCACATCATCAATATCTGAAAAAAACAATAAAAAATATTTGCCTGATTTTGCAGCTTCTTTTATTGAATCAAAGATTATTTCTTTTCTGTTCCTATCTAATCCAAGTGCAATTTCATGCATAATAAAAACATCAGAATCTTCAGCAAATTCTCTAAAAATTAACATACGCTGCAGCATACCGCCGGAAAGAGTATAAGCTTTTTGTGTAACAGAATTATTTAAACCGGCTTTACGCATAATATTTTTTATATACAATGCAACATTACTTGGATGTAGAAAAAATCCTTTATTCAATTTCTTATAACAATGAATTAAAAGATTATCCGCAATGCTTAGATCACCATCCCAAGAACGTAGTGCCCTACCCTCTGCAAGTGATGTTCCGGTACATAAATATGCACCGCCTGTTAAACGTAATACATCAACACCTTTTCCTGCTATATTTTTACCGTTAATAAAAACACTTCCTGATTTTACAGACAACAACCCGGCAACAGCCATCTCAAGTGTTTCAATACCGCTTTCATGGACACCTGTAACAGCACAAATATTTGTTTCAAATTCAAAAGAAATATTCCGCAAATAAGGAAAAGCAATTTCTTCCACAGTCAAATTATTTACAACCATAGGTTTTGTATTTTTATTGATTTGGTTTTTTTCTAATAAATAAATATTATTGATCCTGTCAATATTATCAATATTATTAATATTATCAAACATCAATTTGATTATTTTATCTTTTGGACAATCACCATCAACAACACCTGCCGTTTTACCCTTTCGTAAAATCGTAATACGATCTGCAATATCCATTGTTTCTTCTATTTTGTGAGAAATAATGACAACAGCGTTTCCTCTTTCTTTTAGAAGCTTACACAGAGCAATAAATTTTTTAGTATCTGAATCATTTAAGATCGCTGTAGCTTCATCAAAAATAAAACAATGTACATTTTTAAGCAACAATGACAATATAACAGTTCTTTGTCTATCTGCAGTACTCAAACTTTCAGTTACCGCATCAAGAGGAATTTCTATGTTCCATTCCTTGCAAATATTATTTATGTATTTTTTTCCATTTTTATTCGTGCCGAAGGGTTTAATACTCAACGATGCATATTCCCAAACCTTCAAACCTATTGGTAATTCAGGGTTTTGCCTTAACATTCCAATACCAATAGACAGTGCATCCGCAGGATGTTTGAATGTGCGTTCTATTCCATCAACAAAAATTTTACCGGTATCCGGTTTCGTAAACCCAGATATAATTTGCATAAATGTTGATTTTCCGGCACCGTTTTCACCAAAAAGCGCATGTATTTCCGATCTATACAAATTAAAATCTGCAAAATCTAAAGCATTAGCACCATTTGATAAAAATGTTTTTGAAATACCTTTTAGTTCGATAAAATATTTGTCAATCAATTTGTTTTTAATTTCTAATAAAATCTTTCGTACGGTGTAAACACGTACGTATTTATAGCTTCACCTTGACTCAATGGTTTAACGTCTTCTGTTAATATATCATCTACAATCCATTTTCCATCTTTTTGTAATAAATATAACTCGCCGGCTAATTCCTTTTCACGTCCTATAAATCGAAACAAAAAAGAAGTGGTTCCATCAACTTCTTTTTTCCCTCCGCCTAGTCTATATTTTCTTGGAATAACACCATCAACTTGTTCAAATAATTTTTTTTTTGTACTGTCACTTAAAATTGATAATCGTTCAGAATTAGATGCTTTTTTTTGTAAATCACCTAAAACAGATCTTGCAAACGAATAAGAAATTCCATCTGCATCACCCTGCCCTAATTCTCCAATGACTGCATCAATGGGATAAATGCTAACCTCACTACGAATAGGACGCAACAGTGTCTTAGGAATGATTGAAGGATCAATATCATCATCCGCCTGCACAAAAACAAAAAAACCGCACACAACAAGAACACTAACTAGTATTGTTTCCAGCCGATGCGGTTTATTTTGCTTAATATGGTTAAGCATCTTTTTTTTAAACATAGAAATTTTCAAACACTTTTTTTACCATGCTTTATTGCAGCCTTGCATGTTTTACAAATCTTAAGTTTTTTTTCTCCGCTTTCTATTTCATATAAAACTTTTACATTCTCTCTGTTACAAACAGGACAAACGCCTCGTCCGCTTTTATATAACTCTCTTGTTCCTTTTCCTCTATGCGCTTTTGACATTTTTATCTCCCTTCTTTTTACCTGCTGAATCCTTTGCGTCTTTTGCTTTTAACTGATAATCTACTAGTTCAAGCAGAACCATTTCGGCACCATCACCATATCTTTCACCTATTTTTATAATACGCGTGTAACCACCATTCCTTTCTTTCATCCTAGCAGCTATATCAGTAAAAAGTTTTGCAACTATGCCTTCATCAAATAACCTGCCGGAAGCTATACGTCTGTTGTGAACAGAATCAATTTTCGCCCTCGTGATCAGCTTTTCCGCACTACGTCTTATTTCAAGTGCTTTAGTCTTTGTTGTTTTAATTCTTTCATGTTTAAACAAAGAAGTAACCATATTTCTATGTAAAGCTTTTCTGTGTGCGCTTCTGCGCTCTAAAGGATTAAATCCACGTCTATGCTTCATCTTCAACTGCCTTTTTTGCCGTAGTTACGGCATGTTTTAATTCATTTCCATTGGTAATACCAAGATTTAAATTCCACTCTTGCAACTTTTCAATTATTTCTTGCAAGGATTTCTTTCCAAAATTTCTTGTTTTATTTAAGTCTTCTTCTGTTCTACGTACTAACTCACCAATTGTTTTTATATTTGCTTGTTTTAAACAATTCGATGCACGAACAGTAAGCTCTAATTCTTCAACTGGTGTATTCAAAAGTTGCCTTATTTTTTCATCACCTTCATCAATATCATCTTCTACAGCAAAAGAATTCTCGTCAAAATTAATAAACAAAGAAAAATGCTCTTTGGCAATTTTTGCAGCTTCGGCTAAAGCATCTTCAGGTTTTATCGAGCCGTCAGTCCAAATCTCAAGTGTAAGTTTATCATAATCACTACGCTGCCCAATACGCACGGGCTCAACAAAAAATTTAACCTTATTTACAGGCGAAAATATGGAATCAATAGGAATAGTTCCAATAACTTCAATATGTTGAGCATTTACCTCTGAAGGGACATAACCTCTACCTAAATCAATCTGGATTTCCATCTCAATATGTGCATTATCCATCAAAGTCATAATGTGTAAACCGGGATTCTTTACCTCAACAGACCCTTTTTGCGAAAAGTCCTCTGCCTTTATGGTTTGCTTGCCTGCCCAATCAAATTGCAAAATAATCTGATCTATATCATCAGAGAGTTTAAAACGGACCTGTTTAAGATTGTTTATAACTTCCAGAGTATCTTCAACTATATTTGGTATTAGTTCTAGTTCACTGGAAATATTATGAGCGGCGCCTTCCTCATTGTAAGAAACAATACGCACAGCAGTTATAGCATAACCTTGTATGGAAGATAAAAGCACTCTACGGAGTGTGTTGCCAATAGTAGTTCCAAAACCCGGTTCAAAAGGCGAGGCAGTAAATTTTCCATAATCAGGTTTTAGCTCTCCGGTTTCAAAAACACGTCCTTTTGGTTTTTTGAAGCCTTTAAGCAGATTTCTTTGGGACATTAAAACTCCTTCACACTCTGACTAAGTCAGATCTTATTTAGAATAATATTCAACAATCAACTGTTCTTTAACATCACTTAAATCAGTTATATCATTTCTTCTTGGAATAGCCAAATACTTACCACTCATGTTATCCGGATCAACATTTAACCAAGGCATAACCCCAGATTTTCCATGTTCTTTTAATGCATCTTTAATCAACGTCATATTCCGGCTTTTTTCTCTTACTTCAATCGTATCTTGCGGTTTTAATAGAAAAGACGGTATATTAACCTTTTTTCCATTTACAAGTATATGACCATGTAGAACAAATTGCCTTGCTTGACTCCTGCTAGATGCAAAACGCATTCTATAAACAACATTATCCAAGCGGCATTCCAGTAATGCAAAAAGATTTTCGCCGGTTATTCCTGACATTCTAAGAGCACGTTCAAAAAACAAATGAAATTGCTTTTCCTGCATTCCATAAATTCTTTTAAGTTTTTGTTTTTCTCTTAATTGAATTCCATAGTCTGACCTTTTTCCGGGTCTATTCTTTGGTTCTTTACCAGGTGGAACTCTTTTTTTATTTATAGCACATTTATCACTTTTGCATCTATCGCCTTTTAGCATCAATTTTTTTTGTTCTGTTCTGCATAACCGACAAACAGGTCCAATATACTTTGCCATTTTATCCTCCGAGCCTATATACGTCGTGTTTTACGAGGTCTGCATCCATTGTGCGGAATTGGAGTAACATCATTTATTGATTTTACCTTTATCCCCTGCACACCAAGCTGACGAATTGCGGACTCGCGGCCCATACCCGGTCCTTTTACAAAAACATGAACTTCCCGTAATCCTGCCTGCATAGCCTTACCTGCAGCAGTTTCCGTTACCGTTTGAGCAGCAAAAGGCGTTGATTTTTTTGCTCCCCTAAACCCCAAACCACCAGAGCTAGCCCAAGAAATAGCGTTACCATTCAGGTCTGTGATTGTAACAATAGTATTGTTAAATGTTGCCTGTATATAAACATTACCTTCATATACCGACTTTTTCTCTTTCTTTTTTTTGACATTAGAAGCCACATTTTCCTCCGATCATTACTTATCCAATTAACTCTTCTTTTTACCCGCAACAGTCTTCTTTTTACCTTTACGAGTTCTAGCATTAGTGCGAGTACGCTGACCTCTAAGAGGTAAGCCTTTCCTATGCCTTAGACCACGATAACAGCCAATATCCATCAACCTTTTAATATTGAGTGCAATTTCTGTCCTTAAACGACCTTCTACCTTATAGTCACTTTCAATTAATTTACGAAGATCATTTAACTCATCCGCAGAAAGATCATTAATAAAACGCGAAACATCAATTTTCAACTTTTCACATATTTCATTAGCGCTTGAACGGCCAATACCATAAATATACGTCAATGAAATATCAACATGCTTATTAGGCAAGTCTACACCGGCAATACGAGCCATTTTTCCCCCTAACCTTGTTTCTGTTTATGTTTAGGATTCTCACAGATGATACGAACGATACCATGCCGCTTGATCACTTTACACTTATCGCAAATTGGTTTAACACTAGTTCTAACTTTCATAATAATCTCCTATAAATTCCTTCCACGCAAACGACCTCTTCTTGTCAATCCTTCATGGTGATGCATCTTTAATAATGCCTCAATTTGGCTCATAGTATCAAGGTCTACACCAACGAGTATCAATAAAGAAGTGCCGCCCATTAAATACGAAATTGAAGATGGAAAATTAAAAGCCCATTGAACAATTGTAGGAATGATTGCAATCAAAGCCAAGTACAATGAACCCGGCAAAACAATCCTATTTAATATTTTTGTTAAATATGTTTCAATGTTCTCTGTCCTAATTCCCGGTATAGATCCGCCATTTTCCCGTATATTTTTTGCAATTTCAATTGGATTTAAGGTAACCTGCGTATAAAAATATGCAAAGAAAATTATAAGCAAAACATACAATACGTTATACAATATTCCGCGAGGGGTTAAAACACGAGAAACGGCTGCGAGCCAAGCCACATTACCGCCTATTGTTGATGCAATCTGCAAAGGGAAAGTCAAAATCGAAGAAGCAAAAATTACCGGTATAACACCAGATGGATTAATCTTAAACGGTATATAAGTATTTGATGCTCCATACATTCGCCTTCCTACAACACGTTTTGCATAATGAACTGTTATCTTACGCTGTCCCTGTTGTTCGAATACAACAAGCGTAACAACTGCAACAAACATGACCAAAACAATTATAACAAAAACCAAATTAAGTTGCCCAGACCGTACCTTGCTTCCTAGTTCCCACAACGCTTGCGGTAATCTAGCAACAATTCCGGCAAAAATTAACAACGAAATTCCGTTTCCAATACCACGCTTTGTAATTTGCTCACCCATCCACATAAGAAACATCGTGCCGGTTGTAACCGTCAACATTGCTATCAGGGTAAAAGGAACAATCCCCATATTCAAAAGATTGCTTACACTTCTCGATATACTCTGTGCATACTGAGTAACAGCAAATGACTGTATTAAACATACTAAAACTGTGCCGTACCGCTGATATGATTGTATTTTTTTTCTTCCACCTTCCTCTTGAGATATTTTCTTTAACGATGGAAACACAATCAAAAGAAGCTGCATGATAATGGACATTGAAATGTATGGCATTATGCCGAGCATAAACACAGAAAAATTTGAAAACGCACCACCGGCAAAAAAATCAAGATAATCAATGATCGCACTGCCCGAATTTTGCTGAGAAAGAAAATATGCGTTGAGTTCCCTTACATTTATCCCGGGAATCGGAATAACAGTCCCTAGTCGGAACACCGCAAGCATACCGATAGTAAAAAGAATTCTTTCGCGAAGCTCTTTTATTCTTATTATACCTAAAAAAGGATTAGCCATCTATTTTGCCTTTATTTTTTGATTTTTTACTTCTTTTTACGCCTTTTTGTTTGCGAGGATCAGCTTTTTTTTCAAATTCAAAAACTTTACCGCCTGCTTTTTCTATCTTTTCTTTTGCAGACGCAGAAACAGATTCTATCTTAATTTCCAATTTTTTGTTGATCTCACCGTTACCTAAAATCTTAATAAGATCACCCTTGCTGACTAAACGTTTGCTTATAAGCGAAATCGTATCTACAACTTCCCCATCTGAATAACGATCATTCAAAACGCTGACGTTAACAACTTGGTATGTATTTTTAAAAGGGCAATTTGAAAACCCACGGTGTGCTAATTTGCGGTAAAGAGGCATCTGACCGCCTTCAAACCCTAAATATGTTTTTCCGCCGGAACGTGATTGCTGTCCCTTGTTTCCTTTACCAGCAGTCGTTCCTCTGCCTGAACCTTGTCCGCGTCCAATAATTCTCTTCTTCTTGTTAGCGCCTTCCGGTGCATGCAAATTAAAATCATTCATTGCTACAACTCCTCAACCGAAACAAGGTGGGAAACTTTCTTTACCATACCAAGTATTACTTCACTCGCATTTTTTTCTACCGAAGAACCAATCTTTCGCAATCCCAAACAACGTATTGTTGCTCTTTGCTTTGGAAGTTTTCCAATAGTGCTGCGTATTAGACGAATCCTTATTTTTTTATCCGCCATTTATTAACCCCACATTTCCTTGATAGATTTTCCTCTGTTCTTTGCCACAATCCTTGCATCCATCATTTTGGATATACAAGCGAATGTAGCTTTAACCACATTATATTGACTTGAAGCACCAATAGATTTTGAAAGAACATCCGTTACACCACCGGCTTCCATAATTGCACGAACAGTTCCACCGGCTATGATACCTGTACCGGAGCATGCAGGCTTTAAAAGTACGTTAGAAGATTTAAAAGTCCCTCGTATTTCATGTGGAATAGTTCCGTTTTTTGTAGGAAGCTTTACCATATTGCGTTTTGCTTTATCAATACTTTTACGAATTGCTTCTGATACATCATTAGCTTTTCCGAAACCGTAACCAACGTTACCCTTACGATCGCCAACAACTGTTAAAGCTGAAAATGAAAAGCGCCTTCCGCCTTTTACTACCTTCGCAGTTCTATTTAGTTTTACAAGTTTTTCTATAAACTCTTTTTCTTGTGGATTTTTATCTTTATCCCGCTCTTTTGAATGCTCCATGACGCCCCCACGCAAATTTAAAACTGTACTCCGGCTTTTCTGGCACCATCGGCCATAGCCTTAACAACCCCATGATATAAATACCCGTTTCTATCAAAAACAATTGTTTTAATGTTTTTTTCTAAAAGCCGTTTACCAATAATTTCACCCAATTGAGAAGCTCCCTCTACTGTTGGTTTTAGTGATCGAGAATCTTTTTCCAAAGTTGATGCAAACACAAGAGTCTCCCCTTTGACATCATCAATTACCTGTATAGAAAGATTCTTATTGCTTCGGTTTACACACATCCTCGGCTTATTAGAAGTTCCAGAGAGAGTCTTCCGAATATGAATCTTTCTTTTTAAACGTTTCCTTTCTTTTTCCAACATTTTTCTTAACATAATAAAATCCTATTTAACGCCGGATTTACCGACTTTCCTTCTTATATGCTCATCGTCATAACGAATACCTTTACCTTTATACGGTTCAGGCAATCTTAACTTTCTAATTTGAGCAGCAAATTCACCAACACGCTGCTTATCAATTCCATTAATCTCAATTTTTCCATTCGCATCTGCTGTTAAGCTTAGACCTTCGGGAATACCTACAAAAACATCATTGGAATAACCTAAACTCATAGCAAGCAACTTACCTTTCACTTCTGCACGATAACCAACACCATTCATCAGTAATACGCGAGTAAAACCTTTAGAAACACCAATTACCATGTTGTTTAGCAAATTACGGTACAAGCCATGATAAGCCTTTGTTTGTTTTTGGTCATCAACTCTGTTAACAACAACTTCATCATTTTTCTTTTCAAAACTTATTACAGGATGATAAATCTGATTTAATTTACCTTTAGGTCCCTCAACGAAAATTTTGTTTTCCTTGAATTCTACCTTTACACCGGCAGGAATTTTTACCGGAATTTTACCAATTCTTGACATAAACTCCCCTTACCAGACCCTGCATATAAGTTCTCCGCCGATTTTTTTCTCGGCAGCTTTTTTGCCGGTTGTTACACCGGTCGATGTTGAAACAATCAATGTCCCATATCCGTTTAATACACGCGGCATCTTTTTATAACCTGAGTATACCCGCCTACCTGATGTTGATATTTTCTCTATTCCATGTATTACAGAACATAAATCATCATCATACTTCAAAAAAACCCTGATATTACTAATTATTTCCTTTGGTGTCTGCGGAATTTTTTTAAAATTCTTTATATAACCTTCTATCTTCAAAATCTTAACAATCTCAAGTTTTAATTTAGAACTTTGAATATCAACTTTTTCATGCTTCGCCATTCCGGCATTCCGGAGTTTTGTTAACATGTCCGCAACTGGATCTGAAACGCTCATTTATCTCCTCCTGCCTACCAACTAGACTTTGTAACGCCAGGAATTAATCCTTCACTTGCAAGCTTACGAAAACAAAGACGGCACATTTCAAACTTACTTATATAACCCCGTGCACGTCCGCAAATCCTACATCGATTTACTTTCCTTGTTTTATATTTTGGCGTTCGAAGCGCCTTTATTATCATTGCCTTTCTTGCCATTTTTACTCCTTGTATACTATTTTTTAAACGGCATACCAAATTTTGAAAGAAATGCCTTTGCTTCCGCATCTGTTTTTGCCGTGGTTACAATTACTACATTCAGTCCTGCAATCCTTTCAATTTTGTCAAAATCAATTTCAGGAAAAATGATCTGTTCTACAATGCCCATTGAGTAATTTCCGTGTCCATCAAACGCATTCTGATTTATTCCACGAAAATCTTTTACCCTAGGCAATGCCACATTTATCAGCCTGTCAAAAAACTCCCACATCATTGCACCGCGCAACGTAACCTTAGCACCAATCTCTTGACCTTCACGAATTTTGAAGTTTGCTATACTTTTTTTTGCTTTGGTTTTTACAGATTTTTGACCGGTTATCAAGGACAATTCTGCAATTGCCGCATCTAAATATTTTTTATTTTCTTTTGCCTCACCAACTCCCATACTAACAACTATCTTCTCTAAACGTGGTGTTTGCATTACAGAAAAATAACCAAATTCCTTAAAAAGTTCCGCAGCAACTTTTTCTTTGTAAAATGTTTTTAAACGCGGGACGTATCCCTTTGGTAAAGTTTTCGAAACCTCACCTTTCTTGGAAGGCTCTTTTTTACCTGATTTTTTTTCAGCTATACCTTTTTCGGCAGATTCCTGCTCCTTTACTTGTTCTTCGCTCATTATAATGACTCTCCGCATTTTCTGCAAATTCGTAGTTTTTTATCACCATCAATTTTGTAACCGATCTTCGTGCGCCCACATTTTTTACAAACAATTTGCAAATTTGATGAATGAATTGATGCTTCAATCTCTATAATACCGCCAACATCCTGGGAACTACGTTTTTTCTGTGTTTTTTTAACAAGATTTATACCTTCTACAACAACACGATCCTTATCACGTAAAATTCTTAAAATTCGACCGCGTTTACCTTTATCCTTTCCTGTAATAACCTCTATTAAATCATTCTTTTTTATTTTAAATTTATGTGCTTTTGTAATTTTTTCCATTTATAACCCCTACAAAACTTCCGGAGCAAGAGACACAATCTTCATATAGTCTTTATCACGTAACTCACGTGCAACCGGACCAAAAATACGTTTGCCCTTTGGATTTCTATTTGCGTCAATAATGACGCAGGCATTATCATCAAAACGGATATAGGTCCCATCATTTCGTCTATATTCCTTGTGTGTTCGAACGATAACTGCTTTTTCAACAGTTCCTTTTTTTATCAATGACGTTGGTAAAGTTTCTTTTATTGCAACAACAATAATATCACCAATTCCGGCATAGCGGCGTTTTGAACCACCTAAAACCTTTATACACTGAACAAGCCTAGCACCTGAGTTATCAGCAACATTCAAAAAACTCTCTACTTGAATCATAAGTTACCTTGCCTTTTCCACTATTTCAACTAAATTCCAGCATTTATCCTTGCTGATTGGACGACACTCCATAATTCGTACCTTATCCCCAGTTCTTGCTTCATTATTTTCGTCATGTGCTTTAACTCTTTTTACACGACGAACATATTTCTTGTATAACGGGTGAAGCGCCATTGTTTCTATAGCGACAACTATAGTCTTATTCATTCCAACAATCTTGCCGGAATCTTCAACACGTTTAACATTTTTCACTAATCCAACAAATTCTTTTTTACTGGTAGTCTTCTTGTTATCAGGCACAACTCACTCCTACACTCTTTCCTTAAGAGTTATTAAAGTATTTAGACGGGCAATTTGCCGCCGCATTACTCGTTTTTGCAATTTGTTATCGACATGACCTATAACTAACTGAAAACGAAGATCCATATATTTCTTATTCAATTCATCTTTCTTGGCTTTAAGCTCAGGAAGAGTTAAATTGCTAAATGAATTTTTCATTTTAAATGTTTCCCCCCAACTCAAAATCAGACCTAGAAATAAACTTAGTCTTGATAGGCAATTTAGCTCCCGCGAGTATCATAGCTGCTTCTGCAAGTTTTTTATCAATACCGCCAAGCTCAAACATAACAGTGCCGGGCTTTACAACCGCAACCCAATACTCCGGTGCGCCCTTTCCCTTACCCATACGAGTATCTGCCGGCTTTTTAGTATACGGCTTGTCAGGGAATATCCTAATCCAAAGCTTGCCGCCGCGTTTAACATGCCTATTCATTGCAATACGAGCCGCCTCGATCTGCCTGTTTGTCAGCCACATTCTTTCCATTGCAATCAAAGCAAATTCACCAAAGGCAACAGAATTACACCTAGTAGCACTACCCGGCATATTACCGCGCTGTACCTTTCTATATTTTACTCGTTTAGGACTTAACATAATTTAACCTACCCTACTCTTACTTAAAGTGCTGCTTTTTCGCGTCTTTTACGAACAATCGATCCAGCATCTTCCTTTTGTTCTTTACCGTACTTCATACCGTTATAAACCCAAACTTTTACGCCTAAAGCACCAAAAGTTGTATGTGCCTCACAGAAACCATATTCGATATCTGCTCTTAGCGTATGCAATGGTATCCGTCCTTCTTTTGCCTCTTCTGTTCTTGACATTTCTGCTCCGCCCAACCGGCCGGAAAGTCTTACTTTTACTCCTTGAGCATTTCCTTTTTTCATTGCATTAGAAATTGCCTGCTTCATAGTTCTTCTAAATGAACCTCTAGCTAAAAGCTGCCGTGCAATATTCTGAGCAATGATCTGCGCATTATTGTCAGCATTTCTAACCTCTTTTATTTTTATCTGAATCTTTTTTGTAACAATCTTCTGAAGCTCAAGTCCAATTTTCTCAATGTTAGCACCTTTTACACCAATAATCACTCCAGGTCTTGCTGTATGTATAACTACTGTTATGCGCTGAGGGTAACGGACAATTTCAAGTTCAGCAATATCCGCACCTTTTGTTTCCGGCATCTTAAGAATATGCGTACGAAGTTTTAAATCTTCATGCAATGTATTAGAATATTCTTTTGGATCGACATACCAACGCGAAGACCAAGTTCTGTTAATTCCAATCCTCAAACCTATAGGATTTACCTTTTGTCCCACTTTACGCTCCCGTCTTACTAGTTTCATCAACTATAACTGTAATATGACAAAGTCTCTTTAAAAGCATATCGGCACGACCTCTTGCACGAAACCAAACACGTTTCATTCTAGGACCTTCATCAATAAATATTTCCTTTATGTATAACATATCTTCCGTTAAGCTTTTATTTCGGCTCAAAGCATTAGATGCCGCAGATTTAACAGTTTTTCGGACAAGCCGCGCGCCTTTGTGAGGCATATTATCCAAAATGGAAAGAACATCAGGATATAATTTCTTTCTTATCAAATTCGCTACAGGACGAATTTTATATGGTGAACAAATCAAGAATTTTGATATAGCCTTATAACCACTTTTCATATTTTTACCTAGCCTTTTGCAGCCTTTTTATCTGATCCGGCATGTGCCCGAAATATTCTTGTAGGAGAAAACTCACCCAATTTGTGCCCAACAAGATTTTCTGTTATATAAACAGGAATCCATGTCTTACCATTGTACACAGAAATAGTTTCACCCACCATTTCCGGAATTATAGTTGAACAACGCGAATAAGTTTTGATCATTCGCCTGTCAGTTGCCTTGCTCATTTCAAGCACTTTTTTATAAAGACTCTTTTCTATGAAGGGCCCTTTTTTAATTGATCTTGACACTATCTATACCTCTATTTTTTCTTCGCACGGCTTACAATAAATCTGGAAGAAGGTTTATGTTTGTTCCGTGTTTTATAACCCTTTGTAGGCTGACCCCAAGGTGTTACAGGATGTATTCCTTTGTTTTTGCCTTCACCACCACCATGCGGATGATCAACAGGATTCATAGCCATGCCGCGAACAGTAGGTCTTACACCCAACCAACGCTTACGACCCGCTTTCCCTAATGATACGTTCATATGGTCATCATTACCAACAACACCAATAACTGCAAAACACTTTTTAAAGACCATACGCATTTCGCCGGAAGGTAATTTGACAGTTACATAATCTCCTTCTTTTGCGGCAATTAACGCCCCAGTTCCTGCAGAACGAGCAAGCTGCCCACCCTTACCAAGATTCAACTCTATACTATGAACAGTAAAACCAAGCGGTATTTTTTCCAAAGGAAGAGCATTACCAGATTCGATAGGCGCTTCCGGACCATTCATAATTTTTGCGCCAACACTTAAGCCCTTTGGAGCTAGAATATAACGCTTTTCACCATCTGCATAAACAACTAAAGCAATGTTCGCACTTCTATTCGGATCATACTCAATTGTTGCAACCTTACCAGGAACACCGATCTTATCACGCTTTAAATCTATTTCACGATACAAACGTTTATGACCGCCGCCCTTATGCCGAACACTAATACGACCGGCTGAATCACGTCCAGCCCTTTCCTTTCTGCCGCTAGTCAATCTTTTTTCGGGCTTTGAAGTAGTTATCTCAGAGTAGTCCAGACTTTGCCATTGCCGCATACCGGCAGTAATTGGTTTATATGTTTTTATTCCCATAATAATCTAACTTAAACTCCCTCGAAAACAGCTATTTTTTCGCCTTTCTTTAACTGTACAATAGCTTTTTTCCAAGAAACAGTCCACCCCTTTACATACCGTTGCCTTTTTGGTTTGCCCGCCACATTCATAGTTGTACATGCAACAGGTGTAACATTAAAAAGCCGTCTAACAGCTTCTTTTATTTGTATTTTTGTAGCTTTCGTATCTACTCTAAAAACATACTTACCGTCTTCCCGTAGTATATTCGTCTTTTCCGAAAGAACAGGCTCTATCAATATTTTTTCGTAAATCACTTAGTCACCTCTTGTTCAGCCAATTTTGTGTAGAAGCTTCCTATTTCTTTTGCTGCGGTTTCAAGAACCATAACACGTCTTCCGTAAAAAAGATCATGCACTCTTAAACGGTGCGGTGTTAAAAAACTAAGCCATGGAATATTTTTTCCGGCTCTTTTAAGTTTCAATGTTTTTTCTTTATCATCATTCAAAATTAAAACTGTCCGCTCTTTATCCCCAAAGTTTTTAATGATATTGTACAAGTCTTTAGTTTTTCCGCTTTCCAAGGAAAAATCTTCGACAACTTTTAAGGCATCTGTTTGTGCTTTTAAACTTAAAACAGTTTTGATTGCCAAACGCTTTGCTTTTTTAGGCATTGCGTAAGAAAAGTCTTTAGGTTTAGGACCAAATATTGTTCCGCCGCCAACTAGTATAGGTGATTTTTTATCACCGCGCCTTGCCCTGCCGGTACCTTTTTGCTTATATGGTTTTGCATTTGAACCGTGGACTTCACCGCGATCCTTTGTACACGCAGTACCTAAACGCAGGTTTGCAAGCTCATTGTTAATAGCATACCATATAACATCTTCGTTTACAGGTAATGAAAAAACAGAGTCCACAAGTTCAATTTTGCCTTTTTCGCTACCATTTGTTGAATATATTGCTTTTTCCATTTTACTTATGCCCTTTGTTTCTTAACTGCATTACGAACAACAACAAGACCCTTTTTAACACCCGGCACAGCACCGTTTATTAAAATTATTTGCTTTTCAATATCAATTTTAACAACACGAAGACTTAAAGTTGTAACAGTTTCACGCCCCATACGGCCTGGTAGTTTTACATTTTTAAAAGTTTTGTGCGGATACGTTGACTGACCTGTTGAACCGGGTTCTCTATGAAATTTAGAGCCGTGTGTATATCTACCACCGCCAAAATGATAACGCTTTACAACGCCTTGAAAACCTTTACCTTTTGAAACAGCCTGAACATCGACAAACCGGCAGCCTTCTAATATTTCTATGCCAAGCTCGTCACCTACAGAACATTCTTTGTTAAAATCTCTGAATTCCTTTATATGTTTCTTAATTTTGCTGCCTTCGGAAAATTGTCCAGAGTACGGTTTTGACACCCTATTCGGTTTTGTATCGTCAACACCTAGTATCACGGCATTATAACCGTCTTTACTTTCATCTTTATGACCAACCACAGTATTTGAATCAACTTTCAAAACCGTAACAGGAACAAGATTACCTTCTGCATCGAAGATTTGTGTCATACCAATTTTTTTGGCTAAAAGCCCTAACATCTTGCACTCCAAAGCGAAAAATCGCCCTTTTAAAATTTTCTTTATCTGATAAAACTTATTGTTTTATCTCAACATCTACACCGGCCGGTAACTCTAACTTCATTAAAGAATCCATAAGCTCCGGCGTAGGTTCAATTATATCAATAAGACGTTTATGCGTACGCATTTCAAACTGCTCACGCGATTTCTTGTTTACGTGAGGCGATCTGAGTACCGTTATTTTACCAATTCTTGTAGGAAGCGGTATGGGTCCTGTGATCTTTGCACCTGCTTTTACTACTGTAGAAACAATAGACTTAGCACTTTGATCTATTAATTCCACATCGAAACCGCGCAAACGAACGCGAATCCGTTCTTTAGCCATCATTCCTCCAACTATTTAACAATGCTACTGTTCCTTACCAGCCATTTTTACAAGTAAGGAACAGTAGAAATATCGTTATTCTATAATCTCTATAACCTGACCAGAAGCAACAGTCTTACCACCTTCACGGATAGCAAAACGCAACCCTTTTTCCATAGCGATTGGGTGAATCAGCTCACCAACAATTTCTGTATTATCACCAGGCATAACCATTTTTTCACCGGGTTTTGCTTCATCAAGAAGACTTACAGTACCGGTAATATCCGTTGTTCTAAAGTAAAATTGGGGACGATACCCTGTATAGAATGGAGTTTTGCGACCGCCTTCTTCTTTTGACAAACAGTAAATCTGACCCTTGAATTTGCTATGCGGCGTAATCGTACCCGGTTTTGCGAGAACTTGACCGCGCTCTACTTCTTTCTTGTCTATGCCGCGAAGAAGAGCACCGATATTATCACCTGATTGACCTTCGTCTAACAATTTATTAAACATCTCAATGCCGGTAATAACAGTTTTCTTTGTGGGCTTTATGCCTATAATCTCAACTTCTTCGTTTAGTTTTACAATACCGCGTTCTACCTTACCGGTAACAACCGTACCGCGGCCTTGAATAGTAAATACATCTTCTACAGGCATAAGAAACGGCTTGTCGATCTCGCGGACAGGATCAGGAAAATAGGTATCCATTGCCGCTAAAAGATCATCAATACATTTTGTTGATTCGGGGTTATCCGGCTCAGACATAGCTTTGAATGCAGAACCTTTTATAATAGGAATGTCTTTACCTGGAAATTTGTTTGCTGTAAGAACATCACGAACTTCTTCCTCCACGAGGTCAAGAAGCTCAGGGTCTTCAAGCTGATCAATCTTATTAAGGAAAACGATAATGTTAGGAACACCTACCTGACGAGCAAGAATAATATGTTCGCGTGTTTGGGGCATAACAGAATCAGGTGCGGAAACCACAAGAACAGCACCGTCCATCTGGGCAGCACCTGTAATCATGTTCTTAATATAGTCGGCGTGTCCTGGACAGTCGATATGTGCATAATGCCGTTTTTCTGACTGATATTCCAAGTGACGAGTATTGATTGTAATACCGCGCTCTTTTTCTTCCGGCGCATTATCAATTTCGTCATATTTCATTACTTTATCGCCGTATTTCATACCACAATGCATTGTGATAGCAGCGGAAAGTGTTGTCTTACCATGATCAACGTGGCCGATTGTGCCTACGTTCATATGAACCTTTCCTCTATTGAACTTCTCTTTTGCCATTTCGTGCTCCTCCTTACCATTTATGGGCACAGGGTTATTATCCTGTAAGTCTAACATAATAAAAAATAATATGCAAGACATACAAAACCCGCACAAGCGGGATTAATTAAAAAAACGGGGACTGTTATGCAACAAGCGGATCAATCACGTCTAAACGTAAACAACCGATAATGTTCAAAACCGATAACATCATATTTGAACATAAAACATCGATATTCGCTGTGTTCCACCTATCCCATCAGGTTATTAACCGGATGATCGGTTTGGTTCACCTTATGCTCTAATTAAGCATTATAATATTTAACAATTTTTTAAAATAAATGTCAAGCCCTTTTGTAAAAAAAATATAAAAAAAAAAAAGCGCACCGTGAAATGAGGTGCGCCTTTTGCAATTAGAAGTATCTTTTTAAAAGACCTGCAAAACCAGCACCATGGCGGGCTTCGTCGCGAGCCATTTCGTGTACTGTGTCGTGAATTGCATCACCTACACCATTGTTGAGTGCTTTTGCCCGCTTTGCTAAATCAGTTTTGCCTGTACAAGCACCTGCTTCTGCGTCTGCACGCATCTGTAGGTTTTTCTTTGTGCTTGTTGTAAGCACTTCGCCAAGTAATTCTGCAAATTTTGCAGCATGCTCAGCTTCCTCAAATGCATATTTCTTGAAAGCTTCTGCAATTTCAGGATAACCTTCCCGATCTGCAGTGCGGCTCATTGCAAGATACATGCCGACTTCCGTACATTCGCCGGTAAAGTTCTTTAGCAAATCATCTTTGATGTCTGCGGGAGCATCTTTTGCAATGCCTACGTCGTGAATGGCTGCATAAGCGCTGTCTGCGCCCTGCTCTTTAAACTTTGCTGCCGGAGCTTTGCATGTCGGACAAACTGCAGGCGGTGTATCACCTGTGTGGACATAGCCGCAAATTAAACAAACCCATTTTTTCATAAAATCCTCCAGAGATAAAATATAATTACAGTTAAAAACTGTTTAAACCATTTTAAATAATTCCTTATTTTTTTTGTTTTGCCCTTAAACTATTGATCAGCTTATCAGTTATATCTACAGATTGACTATACCAAAGCATCCCTTTTGTTTCGGTTTTGCTAAAAACCATGCTGTAGCCTTCACTTTCTGCCACATATCGAATCTCGTTATTTAACTGCTCCAAGAAGACCGAAGATCCGGTCGATGTTAGCTTCTTTTGCTGATCTTCAAGTTTTTTTGTTTCTGTCTGAAAATATAATTTTAAACTGTTCGATTTATCTGCGATTTCTTTATCTAATTTTAAGGCTGCGGCGGTATCACCTCTTTGATCGGCATCAGCTTTCTGCGTCCGTAAGTTTTGAATCTCAGTTTGTCTTTTGTTGATTTCGTCCTGCACCTTAGCGCTGGCATCATTAAAATCTTTTGCCGATTTTGAAACATCAGAAAATGTAGAATACACTCTTCCTAAATCCACTACGGCAAAGCGCGTAATTTGTTGAGCGCTTAAGGAAAATGCCTGCATAAAAAAACAAAGTAATAAAAGTAACAATAGATGTAATTTATTCATTCCTTAGCTCCATTTGATTAAATCTTCCTGCCTGAAACACTCAAGGTTAAAGGCAATAATCAAGTATATAGTTTTTTTAGATTTTCGTTAATAGGGCATATCTTATAAATTGCTAGCGTGCTAATTGCTAATTGCTCATTACTCATTTATAATAAAATGGAGGTTTATATGACAAAGCAAGAATTACGAAAAATTATGAAACAAAAATTAAACGCCCTGCCCAAGGATCAATTTAAGGCAGAGGGTGCTAAGGCGGCACAGCGGCTTATTCAAACTGAAATATGGAAATCGTATAAACGTGTTTTAATTTATCTATCTATGCCCGACGAGCTTGACACATCAGCATTGCTGGACGCTGCGTTTGCTCAGGGTAAGGAAGTGTATTCGCCAAAGGTAGAAAGCGGTACATCTATGCGTTTTTTCCGCGTTAGCCGTGATGAAAAATCGTGGGTTGTGGGGGCTTTTGATATTCGCGAGCCTGCAGGTAAGGAAGAAGATGTTTTTAAACCGGAAGACGGTAGTGCGCTTGTTATATCACCCGGTCTTGCTTTTGACAGAACAGGCAACCGCATGGGGCGCGGCAAGGGCTACTACGACCGCTTTTACGAAAAATTATTCGCTGCAAGTCCTAGTTCTGCTTGCTGTGCTCTTTGTATGACTTGTTCTTTGATTGACGATGTTCCAACCGAGCAATTTGATCGCAAAGTGAATGCGATTTGCACACAAGATGAATTCATTCAGTTTTGATGTGTACGTATGACAAATTACAAAACACTTGATTCGTGGTCTATTAAGGCGCAAAAAGAAGGGTATCCGGCAC
This sequence comes from Termitinemataceae bacterium, assembly GCA_036245275.1. GTDB lineage: Bacteria > Spirochaetota > Spirochaetia > Treponematales > Breznakiellaceae > BTID01. The sequence continues at coordinate 27,137 of BTID01000083.1, read as the reverse complement.
GTTCTGTTTATAAACTACAGGAAATTGATGAAAAATTTCATTTACTGGCAGCACAGCACAGCTCTAAACAGCATCAATTCAAAGTGCTTGATTTAGGGGCAGCACCCGGTTCTTGGTCGTTGTTTGTGCTGCGTAAATTGCAAAACAATGTGTTTTTGTCGGCCTGTGATCTAAGTCCGCTTTCTACAGTGCATGGCAAAACTGAATTTGCCCAAAGTAATATATTTTTTTTGCAAGGTGATATTGAAAATGATAAAAACAAAACATTGTTATGCGAAAAGGGACCATACAATTTAATTATTTGCGATGCCGCTCCTGCAACCACAGGTAACCGTACTGTGGATACCGAACGTTCACTAAGTTTAGTAGAGACCTGTTTTATTTACGCAAAGGCATCTCTTGTAAAAGGCGGTGCTGTTGTTACAAAAATTTTTCAAGGCAGCGGGAGTGCTGATTTTTTAAAATCTATTAAAAGTGAATTTGAAAAATTAACAACATTTAAACCAAAAGCCTGCCGTCCGAATTCGTTTGAGATGTATGCCGTTGGGATAGGTAAAAAAGAGGGCATTGTATGCAAGACCTTGGAATCGTAGAAATAATAATTGCATTTTTTTTATTTTTATATTTAATACGTCCCTTCTTTAAAAGTTTGCGGCAAGTGAATGGGCTTGTTTTATTTCCGCCGCTGGCTCTTTTCTGTTGTGTCGCACTTTTTTTTGTATACGGGTTTAGACCGGAATGTTTACCGCTTTTACTAAGTACACTCATAATAAATATTGCGAACTTTCCTGCTTTAAGCTCCATTGCAGCGCATTTAAACAACTCTGATTACATGGAACAAAGTATTGTAACATTTTTGATATGCTTTATTATTTCTATAGCCTCAGTAGTGCTTGCCTTGCAGTATGCGCCTTTAGTGCCGGATGTTTTATTAACAGAAAAAATAACTTCGATTAATTTAAAAAATAGGACAAATGCACAGAATGGAAAAAGAACAAGTGATGAGCTTTTTGTACGTATCTATGATCCGGAAAACGAAGAAGAAAAATCAAATGTAATTTTCGTCATTCCTCCTGTCTATGGTTCTGTTATCACAATTGATCTTCTGTGCGGTGCGTTGCGTGATCACGGTTTCCGTGTTGTAACATATTCAAAAAAAGGTTTTGATTTTTTTAGTATCGATGATAATGGAAAAAGATATGCAGCTTCGCTTTCAAATATTAAACGAATAATAAAATCGCTAGACCATGCGTGGAAAAATAAAAGTGCAAATATAGAAGCAGTCTATTTTGAGGAACAACGTGCAAAAGATATGTTATTTCTTTTTGACTTTATAGAAACAAGTATACATCCGGAAAATATTTTTATTATTGCATATAACGAAGGCGGATCTGCATTATTAAAAAATATAAATTCATTTTCTGAAACTAATACAAGTCTATATCAAGCAACAGGCGGTATTATTGCAATTGAACCATTATTTTTTTCGTCATATATTACAGAAAATGCAGTTAGAACAACGATATATTCCAAAGATATTTTTGATAAAATAAATGCTGAGTTAAAATATATTGCCGATAAAAAAAAGACAAAAAAGATTACTCAAATTGGTGATGTCCCTGAGTTTTCTGTTCCTGTTTTATTCTTGATGTCGGATAATATAAATACACAAAATAAAAACCGCTACGGCGCTGCTATAAAAACAATAGAAAAAAATGCATCCTTTGCAAATGTGCAAACAGTAGAAGGAGCCGGTCCATTGGACTATTCTGACATACCGCCGAAATATCCAGTAATTTCAAATATTTTTAAAGGCAGCGGAGAAAAATATGACTATCAAGATCCGCCGGATCACAATGGGCATACCGATAGGCTTGCAGATCTTATGCTGGACTTTATCGAGAAAAATCTCGAAGAAAAAAATCTCGAGAAAAATATCGAAGAAAATCAGGTAAATGAATAATGAAAAAATATAATTCTGTTAGAGCTTTGACACTTTACTGTGTTTTCTATTCTTTCTTTATGTTTATAAGCATTGTACATTCAAATGCACAGAACATACTGCCGTTTCAAAAATTATTTTGTGTGCAGACGGAACATTTTGATATTATTTATCCGGCTAAATCGAGAATCGCGGCATACAAATTGGCGGAGCGTGCTGATGCAATGTACGAAAATGTTTCTGCTATGCTTGGTATCAGTATCGATAAAAGAGTTCCTGTTACTATTACACCTAACACAGATGAACATAACGGATATATGAACCCGGTGCCATACCTTCATATCATGTTGTTTGACACTTACGAAGACCCTGATTGGGGTGTTTTTAAAAATTCATTGGAAGGTCTTTTTTTACACGAGATGACACATGCAGTTTCCGGAAATTCAAAAAGCAATGCCGCCAAAGGATTAAGTAAAGTATTTGGCGGCTGGGTAAATCCGCTTGCTTTTACTGCGCCATGGTTTATGATAGAAGGTGTATCTGTAAGCTTTGAAAGTTTAGACGGTACAGGCAGATCAAACGATCCGCTGGTAAGACAAAAGCTGCGGCAGGATAGTTACGAAAATAATTTTCGTTCGCCTTTTGCAGCAGAAGGTGTTTACGATCTGCCGCCCGGTGGAAATGTTCATTACTATTACGGCGGTCTGTTTAATACCTATTTGCAAAAAACTTACGGTATGGAAAAATACAGTTTGCTTTGGCAGGAAATGGGCAGAAAAATTCATCCATCAATTTTTAAATACAACAGCGGATTTTATTATGTGTTTAAAAAAGTTTATGGAATTGATATACAGCACGCATGGTTTGATTTTGAAAAAAGCTTAAAACTGGATGATATTGCAGATAACACAGATGGAATTATTTTAGGAGGTAAACGCCAAATAAAAGACATTGCTGCAGCAGCTAACGGTAAAATTTATTTTATTGACAATGTTCACTCTGCCGTTATTGAATATGATCCTGCATCAAGAAAGATGCATAAAGTTATATCGACAGATTATGTTGCATATTCAATTGACATATCCTATGACAGTAAAAATATTTTATTATCGACCTATAATCGTTGGGGTGCTAATGCAGGACAGCTTTCCCGTGCTGTAGCTGTAGAGTACAGAATTAAAAACGGCTTTAAAACAGGACGGCGATGGAAGGGTTTGTACAATGCCAGATATTTTAATGACGGAGTGATAGGCATTGCAGGCGACTTACATAACAGCAATTTAGTTTACAGAAAATCAGATGATAAAAAAGGTGAAAAAGAATCTGTGCTTTTAGAAGGTAACGAAGAGTTGATATTTACAGATCCTGTTGCTATCAATGATCATGTAATTGCCTTTATTTCTGCACAAAGCGGCAAGCGTAATTTAACCTTGTTGAATACACTAACAAATCAGACATCGGTTTTCCAAACACAAGACAATTCAAAAATATTTACATATATTCGCGGTTTACGTTACAACGACGGCAAATTAATTTTTGCATATAACGATAATGACAAAATGTATAAAGTTGGATATGTAAATATTGATAATAAAATTTCTAATTTTGATTCGGGCAGCTTTCAGGCATATTTGAGTACAAAAGAATTTTCAGGCGGTGTGTTAAATCCTGTTATATCAAACGAAAAAATATTTTATAAAGCTGCATTTACAGTTTGGGATGCACTTATGGAATACCCAACGGCAGAAACTACAAACTTGCAAAAAGAATTAAAACTTACCGTAATCAATGCAACGCGCATTGTTACCAGCATGGGAACATTACCTGACAATCTAAAAGAAAAAACACATTTTCCGTTTAGAGCTTTTAACCCGCTTAATTTGTGGGTGCCGTATCCTGTTATTAACCCGATTGTAAGTTCAATTTATTATGACGGAACGGCGGCGTTTAAAGCGCAAGGTAATTTTAAAGATCTGCATATTGACGGAGCCGGTTTATTCTTTTTTGCAAGCGGTCCTACAGATGATAATTTATTTTTTGTAAATGCTGCCTACGATAATCATTATAAAACGGCGCTGCTAGGACTTACTTGGTACAACTTTAGTCTTACTTTTCCTATTGTAATAAACTTTAAAGACACTGTTGATGAATCTACTGTGCAAAGAATTTTACATGCAGATATTAATGCAAGCAAACGCTTTCCCCTAGGTAACGAAAGACGAGCCTTAACACTAGGTGCTTCTTTTAGCGGATGGTGGTATTTTTATCAAGATACAATTGAAATGAAAACAAAAAAAACAAAAACGGCTTACCAGTGGGATCTAAAACATCAATTCCTAAGTTATGGGGCAAGTGCAACACTTTCCAATATAAAAAAATTTAATTGGGAAATATTCGGATCAGGATTAAGTAATCAAGTTTATATAAGCGGTATTATAGATATTATCGATATTAACAATACAAAAAAAACTCCGCACAAAAATGAAACACATCTACGATATAGCGATCTTTTTACAGCCGCTATAGAAGAGATACCGTTCTTGCAAGGTATTCCGGTGCTGCGCAATTTTTCATTTAAAAATACTGTATACGGATTATATGACAAAAACGGCATAAATATTCAAGGCCGTTCTAAATATTATAGCGGCGCTATTTTTAGCGATTCTGCACCAACTGAATATGCACCGGCATATCAGAACTATTATCCGCTAACATGGATGATAGGCGGACAGGCAGACTGGAAGATGTTTAGTTGGGAATTGCAAAACAATATAACTCATGTTTATTTTAATAGATTATCAATTGGGGCGGCTTACCGGTGGGCATATTACGGCAATCAAAATATGTCCGGTACATCAATGGAAGCACAAAACAGCAACTTTATACATTCGGCACTGCTGCGTGGAAGCCTAGTCGTATCTGTTGCGCCTATAAAAGTTCTGCCGTTAAAACTGACATTCAATGTTCTTGGTGCCGTAAAACTTTCTGCACTTAATAAGGGTAATACAAATGATGATTTCTATGCAGGCTTTACGTTTGGTATGCAGTATTAAAAGAGCTTCTTTAAAACCGAATCATTGTGCCGCCAATCAGAAGCTGTCTTGACACGTAGATCAAGTTTTATATTCCAATCAAATATTTCTTTTAACTCTTTTAGGGCTGCCAAGCGTATGCTGCGGATCATTTTTCCGCCCTTGCCTACGATCATTCCTTTTTGCGATTCCCTTTCGCAGCGGATAAATGCCCGTATATCTAGTGTTTGTATTCGTGCCGTAGTGCAACTATCAGGAAGAACAGAAATACTCTGAGGCTCTGCAGCGGGTATTTTTATTTCCTCCACGCTGCCGTGTAATTCGCAGTCTGCAACTTCAACATAAATTGAATGAGGTATTTCTTCGCGCAGCCGTTCCGTTGCCTTTTCGCGGACGATTTCTGATATACGAAACCGTACATCTTGATCTGTATAACAATCCGTATCGTAGTACGGCTCACCTACAGGACAAAGATCGAAAATGGCATTTAACATTTCCTCAACACCATCTTTTTTTAATGCTGAAATTTTAAAGATATGCGGTTTCTCAAATGTATTCTCCAGAAAAGTTTCGATTGCGTCCATAGCAGCCTTTGTAGCTAACTTGTTATCTATCTTGTTTACAGCAACAATTATTTTTTCTTTTAACATATTTGCAGGCAAACTGGCTGCGCAGATTTCTTCTTCTGTTTGCGGCAGCCGCGTTGCATCAAGCATATATAAAATAAGGTCTGCATCATTTTGAACACGATCCGCAGTTTCTATCAGTTTGCGGTTCAATTTTTTTTCGCTATTGTGTCTACCGGGTGTATCAACAAAAACAATTTGTCCGCGCTCTCTGTTAACTATGCCGCGTATACTGTTCCGTGTAGTTTGCGGCACAGGGCTGACTATAGAAACTTTCGCACCGCAGAGCAAATTTATAAGCGTGGATTTTCCAACAGAAGGTCTGCCGACTACCGCAACAAAGGCGCTTTTTTTTTGAATTTTATCCGGCATATAAATGCTCTTGCTGCAACGCGTCAACTTTGCCAACACGCGGAGTAATTTTAACTTTCCACATATTTTTGCAGTACAGATTTATCGTAATCGCTAGGTGCATCAAAACCTAACAACTCTATACACGTTGCCGCAATCGAACTTATTCCAAGACCTTCGTTTAAACATGCATCAAGTTTATCCTTATCTTTTTTGTATTCACCTTGATATGCCGGATCGAAAATAACACATGGCACGGGGTTCAAACTATGACTTGTTTTTGCCGCCGGTGTGCCGCAAGTTTTGCGTATAACGCTGCCGTCTTTTCCGTGTTCAAACATATCATCACTATTGCCATGATCTGCTGTCAAAAGCATTATGCCGCCTGCATTCTCTACAGCTTTTGCAAGCCGCCCTATTTGCAGATCCATAGCCTCCATAGAGCATACTACAGCTTGATACACACCTGTGTGTCCAACCATATCACCGTTAGGATAGTTAAGCCGTATAAAATCATACTTGCCGCTTTGTATTGCTTCCAAAACATAATCTGTAATTTCCGCACACTTCATCCATGGGCGTTGTTCAAACGGCAAAATGTCGCTTGTTATCTCGACAAAATTTTCAAGTTTGTCATTGAACTTGCCTGACCTGTTGCCGTTAAAAAAATATGTTACGTGGCCGAACTTTTGTGTTTCGGAAATTGCCAAAGTGCGCACACCGCTTGATGCAAGATACTCACCCATTGTTCTGTCTATAGCAGGCGGTGAAACAAGATAGCGTGTAGGTATATGCAAGTCGCCGTCGTATTCCATCATTCCGGCATATACAACTTTTGGAAGCTTTGTCCTATCAAAATGTGTAAAATTATCTTGCTCAAACGCTTGTGTAATTTCGATAGAACGGTCGCCGCGGAAATTAAAATATACAACGGCATCACCATCTTGTATTGTGCCGACGGGTTTCCCGTTATCTGCAATAACAAAATCTTTTAGGTCCTGATCTATGATTCCCGGTATCTCTTTACGGTATGTTTCTACCGCGCTCTTTGCACTTTCAAATTGGCGTCCCTTACCGTGAACATGCACATCCCAACCGCGGCGGACCATATCCCAGTTTGCCCCGTAACGATCCATCGTGATGTACATACGTCCGCCGCCTGAGGCAATGCGTGCATCAAACCCGCCGGTATTATTTTGTTTTAAAAATTCTTCAAACGGTTCGATATACAAAAGAGCACTTGTTTCGCCGACATCACGTCCGTCCAACAGAATATGCAGCCGTACTTTTTTTACACCATCATCTTTTGCTTTTAGGATCATAGCCTTTAAGTGATCTATGTGACTATGTACGTTTCCATCAGAAAACAGACCGATAAAATGCAGAGTGCCTTTTTCTTTTACAGCCCCGGTAAGCTCCTGCCACGCCTTGCCTGTAAATATACTTCCGTTTGCAATAGCTTTACTTACAAGCGCAGCCCCCTGACTAAACACACGCCCGGCACCCATTGCATTATGTCCAACTTCGCTATTTCCCATGTCGTCATCAGAAGGAAGACCCACTGCCCTGCCATGCGCTTTTAATTTTGTGTGCGGACTTTTTGCAGCAATCGCATCAAAGTTGTCCATCTTTGAATCGGCAACTGCATCTCCTTCTTTATATTTTCCATAGCCGACACCGTCCATAATGACCAGAACAAGCGGTCCTTTTCTGCCTTTCCAAGCTGCATTTTTTTTCAAAGTTTCCATAGCGTACTCCAAAATATTTTTAAAGATGATGTATTAATATTATACAAAATAATTTACATGGGCAACCTCACACATTGCTTACACATTGCTTACACATTGCTTACACATTGATTGTTCATCCTAAAGCGAATTCTTTGTCTTACATTTTAATAGAATATTGAGTAGAATTTTAAAATGACAAAAAAATATTTTCCGCTTAATAAAGCACAACTAGAAAAAATTGCAGAAAGCTATCCGACACCATTTTATATTTACGATGAAAATGCGATTGTAGAAAACGCCCGTGCAATAATAAAAGCATTTTCCGTATTTCCTTCTTATCTAAATTATTTTGCAGTTAAGGCTATGCCTAACCCTGCGATACTTAAAGTGCTGCACAAAGAAGGCTTTGGCGGCGACTGTTCAAGTTTGCCGGAATTATTGTTATGCGAAATGGCTGGAATAAAAGGTGAACAGATCATGTTTACATCTAACGAAACGCCTGCCGAAGAATACAAAAAAGCAATGGAGATGGGTGCAGTCATAAACCTTGATGATATAACACACATTGAGTTTTTAGAAAAAACATGCGGTTTGCCGCAGTTGATTTCTGTTAGATACAATCCGGGAAATTTAAAAATGGGCAATTCAATTATTGGTAACCCTATCGAAGCAAAATACGGATTTACCCGAGAACAGGTTTTGGAAGGTTTTGCACTGCTTAAAAAAAAGGGTGTTACACGTTTTGCATTGCATGCTATGGTTGCCTCGAATGAATTAAATGTTGCATACCACATAGAAACCGGCAAACTGCTTTTTGAATTTGCCGCCGAAATAAAAACAAAGTTAGGCATCAGTTTGGAATTTATAAACTTAGGCGGCGGCGTAGGTATTCCATATAAACCAGAGGATAAAGCAATCGATTACAATGAACTCAGTTGCGGTTTAAAAAAAGAAGCGGATAAAATTTTAGCTCCTGCCGGTTTACAAAATGTAGGTATATGCACGGAATGGGGACGGGCAATCACCGGACCTTATGGATATTTAGTAGGACGGGCAATTCATAAAAAAAATATCTACCGCAATTACATAGGTTTAGATGCCTCAATGGCAGACTTAATGCGTCCGGGAATGTACGGCGCTTATCACCACATAAGTGTCTGCGGAAAAGAGGACTCACCTGCAACAGAAACCTACGATGTTGTAGGCAGCCTTTGCGAAAACTGCGACAAGTTCGCCGTGCAAAGAAATCTGCCTAAAATTGATGTAGGCGAATTAAACGGCGACCTGATTATTATACACGATGCCGGTGCCCATGGCAGAGCTATGGGCTTTAACTACAACGGCAAACTCCGTTGCGGTGAACTATTGCTGCATGCCGACGGCACTGTACAGCAAATCCGCAGACGTGAAACAATTGATGATTACTTTTCAACATTGTTAAAATAAATTACTATTATATAAATAATGTCCATTTTGGGAGGTGGTATTTTGTTACAATCTGATGACGAGCTATATTTGTTTGAAGAAGATGAAATCGAAGAATTGACGGCTCGTAGTTTCTATAAACGGGGACACGAAGAAGAAAAATTAAAAAAATTGTGTAAGCAGCTGGCACAGTTTTCAAAGCAATTCAAAAATTATTCTATAACACTGAATGGACAAAAAATAACCTATGCACTGCCAAAAGCACCTGAAAAAGATGGACGCTGGATAATGAGCGGCGATACAGTTACAATTTCAGGACATGAAATTAGCTGCGGACTTTTTTACTTTGGCACATATCTTCCGTCAAAGTACTGCGAAACAGAGCCTTCTATGCTTAATCCAAAACTTTCTTTTCCTAACATCTACAAAAAAGTATCGCCGCGCCCGTTACCATATTCAATTGATTATTCCGATCTTTATCCTGCAGAAAGATTATCGTATGTAGAATGGCTTAAGGCAGGGCGTCCTATGGATTCAACAACTAAAGGCTGGTTTTTAGTAATGTTTTTGAAAGGCATTGAACGGCGCATGTTTGTAGACGATCAATGCGGTCTTGTAAAACAACCGGAAAAACTTGTGATAAAAAAAGAATTTGAGCGGATTATTACTTCACCAATAGTAAAGAATTTTGACATACCAATATTACGTGCGCTAACAAGTTTTTATCAGGTTTTTTTACTTGTAATAAAAGACAAACCAATTTACGAAATGCCTATAAATTTTTCTTTTGGATCTTATTTGCAGTGTGATAGTATTCCTATTTTTATTTCTGTAGCTTTGGCAGAATGTGCAAGAGATAGTATGCCTGTTACTGCCGACATTGCATTTGCATGGTTTGAATGTGGTAAACCTTTTAAAAAATCTGTTCCGTTTAATCGCTGCTACGATCAGTTTAAAAAAATATTCAAATATCTTTATCAAAAAGAATATGATAAAAGAAAATTTATTTTTGTAAAAAACAAATCTAACACAGGATACACTTTTGAAGATTATTATACTCATTCCTCTGCAATAAACCCTAAAGTGCGGTACAAACTTCCGTTGACTGTTTCACATTCTATAAAGACTAATACGCTTGAAAATAAAATTATTGAGCTTGCAGAAACTTGCAAAATATTGACAGAATCATTTTCGCGTATTTTAAGAAATGACAAGAAGACTGCAACAGAAAAGAAATGTGCATTTTTACTTTTACCGGATATTTGTTTTTCTGATTTTGATCTGACAAAAAATGATATATATTTAGATAAGGAACCACAAAAAGATTTTTTAAAAATAATAGGCATTGCAAAAAAATGCAACTCTTCACAAAAAACAGCAATCGTAAAATATTTAGAAACACATGTATTTTCGCAATGCGATTTGTCATTTGAAAAAATTTCATTCTTAGAAAAAATATACAAAAAACTTGATCTTGACCATAATGATCTATACAGCTCCTGCGAATATAAAACAACAGAATTTTCTCTTGATACAGACAAAATCAAAAAGTTGCGCAACGATTCACAACAGGCAGCACTTATTATTGAAGACATTTACAAAGAAAATTCAGATGAAACATCAGCGCCGCCAAAAAAGATTTCTGCTGCAAAACATCCGCTTAGTCTTGATAAAAAACATTCATCATTTTTGATGGAATTAATAAAATGCGGCACTTGGAAAAAATCGGATTTAGAAAAATTAGCAAAAAAATATGGCCTTATGGCAGACGGTGCTATAGAAATAATTAATGAAGCTTCATATTCTATATACAATGAAGCCCTAATAGAAGACGATGACATTTGCCGCTGCAACAAAGAAATATCACAAAAAATTAAGGAGGCTTATGCGGCATGATACAAACTGTAAGACAAAAAGATCGCGATGCCGTAATACAAGCATTACGCGCCGGTGTCGTTCCGCGTACAGCACAGCATTTAATACAAGTTGGACGCAAGGCAGAAATCGAGGCTATGCTTGTAGATTTAGATCGAATAATAGACGGCGGTTCAACAATCCGTTTTGTAATTGGTGAGTATGGAGCCGGAAAAACTTTTTTTTTAAATCTTGTCCGCTCCCTCGCTATGGAAAAAGGAATCGTTACAAGCAATGCAGATTTAACACCGGATAAAAGGCTGCATGCCACCGCAGGCTATGCAAAGGCATTGTATATGGAACTTATGCGCAATGTTTCAACACGCACAAAACCGGAAGGCGGTGCAATGTCTGCGATTGTTGAACGCTTTATAAGCGGTGCGTTAGGCGAAGCAGAAGAAACAAAAAAAAATACAACTGATGTTATAAAAGAAAAACTTTCCGGCATAACAGAATTGGTAAACGGATACGACTTTGCACATGTAATAAATGTGTACTGGGAAGCCTACGACAAAGGTGATGACCAGCGCAAAGCAGATGCAATCCGCTGGCTGCGCGGCGAATGGTCAACAAAATCTGATGCCCGCAAAGCTCTTGGTGTGCGCACAATTGTTGATGACTCAACTTGGTATGATCAAATAAAATTGTTTGCGCGTTTTGTCCGCATTGCAGGTTATTCAGGTTTTATAGTTTGCCTTGACGAGATGGTAAACATTTACAAGCTGGCTAACAAACAAGCGCGCAGCTCAAACTACGAACAGATTCTGCGTATCGTAAACGACACACTGCAAGGCAATGCCGTAGGGCTTGGTTTTTTAATGGGCGGCACACCGGAGTTTCAACTTGATACACGGCGCGGACTTTTTAGTTATGACGCATTACGCCGCAGATTAGGCGAAAATCAATTTGCAAAACAACAAGGCATGGTAGATTTTTCAGGCCCTGTCATGCGCTTATCATCATTATCGCAAGAAGATTTTTATGTGCTGCTCGAAAAATTAAGGCTTGTCTACGCTTACGGCGACGAAAGTAAAACTCTATTACCGCATGCTGCCATAGAAACATTTATGAAGCACTGTGCAAAACAATTAGGCAATGACTATTTTAGAACACCCGGTACAACTATAACGGCATTCATCAATTTGCTTGCAGTTATCGAACAAAATAAATCTGCCGCATGGGAAAAATTATTAGGTCTTGCCGTCATAAAAAATGATAGTGCAACGCTTGGAGTGCCGGCTGCCAGAGCGATAAGCGCAAACAGCACCAGCAACTTGAGCTGCGATGATGAGTTGCGGGATGTGTAGCTTACATTCTATGCTCTATGCTCTGCCCATTTGTATCAGTGTTTCCAGCATTGAGTTGATCGTTGTTATAAAGCGCGCCGCTGCTTGATAGCCATGCTGATATTTTATCAAATTAGAAAGTTCTTCGTCCATGTTCACGCCGGATTTTGATTGGCGCGTATCAAGAAGATCTTTCATTATTTGATTATGTGTTTCCATTTCTTTGCCGGATATTTCGCCTAACATAGCAATACGTCCAACACTGTCTGCAAAATAATCATCAATTGTGCCAAGCCTACCAACCATAACATTTGTGTTGCGGATCGCAGCGATTGCAATTGCTGCCTCGCCGTTACCCGGATTTGATGCTCTACCGTTTTCGCCGTAACCTGAGGCAACACTTGATACATCACGCTGCAGAACAGGGTTTACTTCTAACCAGCCTGCAGGATGTGCAACAGGTGCGGTAGAAAATGCACCGCCTGCAAGTGCGTTAACGGCATCTGGACGCGCCCAGTCATAAGCACCTTCTGCACCGGAAGCATTAAGTAAACCTGCATAAGCTTGCAGAAAGCGCCCTGAATCTTCTACGTGCCTTATAACAAAATCCGGATCATTGCGGCTGTTTGTAATTGTGCCTTTTAATTCAAGCTGGCCTGTGCGGTTTAAACGCGCAGTAACATCCGCACCGGAATTATTTACACGGATTAATAGGTCTTCAACAGTGTCTTCCGCATAGTACGGAATCTGCACTGTCGCGTTCTGTGCATCTGCCGGCGCCGTTGGATCATAAGTTGAAAGAGTGATGTTCCCTTCCAAACCGATTTGAGCACGTTTATCAAGTTGGTTCGTGCCGTTAATACGAAAGATATAACTTGAATCATATTCACCGTCTCCATCTCTATCGTAGTTTCCGTTGACATTTGTTACATAATGATGCTCTGTAAAAAAGTCAATTCCCGTCCTTCCATTTATTCCGTAGCCGGGTCTGTGTGCTTCGTTTACTAAATCAACAAAATTCATAGAAAGATTATCTAAAACCTGAATCTCATTCTCTATCGTAGAATCACGCAGTTCCAGCAATGCCGACAAACTTCCGCTTTTCTCGTTAGGCGAAAATATTTCTCTAGTATCTGTCCAACTGATATGTCCGTAACCTTCTGTATCAACGCCGCTATTGATCTCAAATTGTCTGCCCACACCGCCTTGTACCAAAATCATACCGCTTGTATGTATCATAAATTCATCAGGATCGCGTCTGTCAATTGTTATAGGAATTATAGACGAAAGTTTATCTACAAATAGATCGCGTCTGTCCATCAGATCGTTTGGACTATCTCCCATTGCCTGTATACGCTGAATGTCGCGGTTTAAAGCTGCAATCTGCCGCGAATAATCGTTGATGCGATCCACTGACAAATGTACATCCTGATTCGTCATGTCCTGCAGCCCTTTAAGTTGTTTAAAACGATTATGTATGCTGTCAACTAAGGACTGACCGCGTTCTACAACAGCGGTGCGCGGCGCCATATCGGCAGGGTCGGCAGAGAGTTCCTGCCACGAATCCCAGAATGCATCTATTTTGGAACGTATGGAATTATTCCCCACTTCCAAGTACATTTTTTCCATCATGCGCACGTATGGATCGCGGGCGTTCCAATATCCTTCTTCGCCTGCGTGTGATACAATCTGTTGATCTAAAAGTTGATCACGTATGCGCTCAATGCGGCTAACCACAACACCTTGTCCAATTTGTCCCGGAGTTTCTTCGCGGTTTAGACCGGGCATATAGATCGGTTCGAATTCAACAAACTCTACACGTTGCCGTGAATAGCCTTCTGTGTTTGCATTTGATAAGTTGTGACCCGTTATCTGCAATGCCTGTTGATGTGCGTTTACGGCACGCTTACCTAGTTCTAACGGCGAAAATGTCGATGTCATAGCTCCCCCTCCCCTTTTAAATTATTTATAAGCGTGCATTTATCACTATGCTGCGCATATCAGCTTTACGCAGAATTCCTTTTTTGTTGTACAGTTTTCCGCGTCTCTGCGGATATGCTTCGCTTATAACGTGCGAAATAAAAACCCGCTGTTCGTCCAAATATTCATTAAGAGCAGTGTTTTCAAAATGCACTTTTGATGCTTGGTTTTTTAGTTGTCTGTAAAGTGAACACAGATGACTGCGCTCATCATCATTAAAGCGCATAACAAAAGTATAAAATGTAGGCGGCAGATTTTCGCTGCGTACAGGACGTACACTATTTGTTTCATAAACAGAATCGTCAAATAATTTCATACGGCGTTCTTCCAGATCCTGTATGGTTCCTGATAGTGAATTCATAGATTCCAAGAGCATATTATACTCGATCCATTTTTTGTGCATAACGGCATTACGAACCATAGACTGTGCCTGTGATATTTTTGAAAGCACTGCAAGTTGTTTTTCAAATATACCGATGCAAACAGAATATTCAGATTCTTCAAATTGATCTTCACTTACACCTGCAGAACGTATAAATTGACCTTCGTTCTCTAAGCGTGTTCCTGTATCTAATGTCTTCATAAAACCCTCCGTATCAGAATTTAAAACTTGTTTAAAATTCTTTTATAAGTATTTATCGGTATATAGAAATGCGAATGTAAGGTTTTTTTTCATCCAATGATACTTGAATATCCGCTTTTTTTTATATAACCTTTTCTTATGACAAAAAGATTTTTTTTAGACTTTTTTGCTGCAGTCTTTGCCGTTTTTTTTGTTGATATGTCCATATACGCTCAGTCTAAGCCGGACGCACTTGCGTCTTACCGTGCAGGACGCGATTTGGAAAATCAGAACAAAACCGAAGAATCTGCTTCAAAATATAACGAAGCTGTAAATATCTGCATAGAGGAAATAAGAAATGCATCTGCAACAATGGATACTTACACAGTGCTAACTTGGACATTGCAGCGCCAGAGGAAATACAGCGAAGTTATTACGCGCGGCAATGAATCGTTAAGAAGCGGAACAGATTACAGAATTATAGAAACTATGGGCGAGGCCTATTTTTATTTGGGCAATTATGAAAGCTCGTTAAGCAGTATGCAGCGTTATGTTAATCAATTGCCGCAGGGGGAGCGCGCCTCAGTTGCATATTTTTTTATGGGTGAAGTTTACCGGTATCAAAAAAAATTTAACTATGCAGACATTGCATACACAACCGCAGTAAAACTTACACCGGATATTCCGCTTTGGTGGTTTAGACTTGGAAGTGTGCGGGAATCAAGCGGCAGCACACAAAGTGCTATCGAAGCCTACGACAGGGTTCTTAAACTTGACGCAAATCATGCGCAGGCAAAAGAAGCTCTATCCAGACTTAGAAGGGCTTAAAAGGGATTAAAAGGATATAGAATGCCGGTATTACGTACAGATCGCCTTGCTTGCCTTTTGCAGGAAAAGATAGGCGGTTTAATTGTCGAAAACAAAATAAAAGATCCGCGTATCGATACTTTTTTGTCGGTAACGCATGTCGAGGTATCACAGGATCTTTCCTATGCCGATGTTTATGTTTCCAGTTTTAAGGCGGAAAATTCTTTGGCAAAAGGTGTAGAAGGTCTACAAAGTGCTGCAGGCTTTATTCAGGCAAAACTCTCTAAAATAATTCATATCCGCAAAACTCCAAAACTGCGTTTCCATGTTGATACAGGCATCAGAGAAGGCTTTGAATTGATTCAAAAAATTGATGCCCTTGTACGCAGTGATGCTGATCAAAAGCCCCCTTGCGGAGGCTCTTACAGCGATGCTGCCTGCTAAAAAGAAACCTGCTAGAAAGAAATTTCTAAACCAATCGGCACTGCCCAAGCTATGCTGTTCAATTTGCCGTTATCTTGTATTTGTAATCCTGCAAAGAAAGAAGCAGGCCCTACACTTTTTTGGATCATCGGACTAAAGTGCCAAGTTAGGAAATCTGTTAACGGATCATCATCATCACCTGAAACTGTAAAGCCTAGATCAAGGAGCATATTAAAGCCGGCTCCGGCACTTATTATGGGTAAAAATTCTATACCAAAGTTAGCTGGATCATTGTTGGTTTTTTTATTTGTTTCAGTACCGGCAGTGGTATAAATTTTTTCAGATCCGGCAAAAGTAGAAATAAGACGTGCCTTTAATGTAAACACATTGTTAAATTTATAATATGTTCCAAGCCCTATTGCAACAGGCGAGTCAATGTCCTTATATGAAGCATTGCTTCCATAGCCTCTTACCGGCAATGTGTAAGATGCTCCTATATTTAAACCAAGGTTTTCAACAGCCGTTAAATTAAATGCCGCATAAGCCTTGCCAGGATCTTTAACTGTAGAGCCTCTGCCGGAAGCATAAGATAGGGATAAGGTGCCTGCCTTCTTAAAGGTATAGGCAACCTGCCCCATAGCATGTTGGTAGACTTCTTTTGCATTAAAACCATCTGTACCTAAAACAGGGGCAAAAGCAGACAAGGCTAATCCTTCAACTGGAGTTAGTTCTAAAGCAAACCCAAGTTTATCGTCAGGACCAACATAAAATGCAGGAGTGCCGCGCATAAAACCATACCAAACAGTAGCTTCGCCTGTTGTATAAGCAGAACCGCTGTAAGCACCTGCACTTGGCTTTGACCATGTTGCAACGCTGTCGTCTAGTCCGCTTGCAAAGAAGCCCCACCCTACGATAGCGTTTGTAGCTCCAAGATCAACATTACCCAAGTGTAGTTTAAATACTGAGTTCGGTTTCCACCAGCCGCGCACGAGTAGATTAGCATTTGGGGGACTGCCGTTTATTCTAGTATCAAAACGGACAAAAGCGCCGAACTTTCCGCCTGCCGTTTGGCCTGTTGCGTTAATTCTGCCCATTGCAATCGGCGCGGCATGCCCATTAGGACCAACGGTCAAAATGCTGCTATCGCTTTTGCCGCCTAAAAGAGACACACCGGATAGAAAATAACCCCCGATGTTGAAGCTTGCAGGGGATTCTTCATCCTCTGCAATGACCTGTGTTGTTGAAAGCACAAACAGTACCGCAATCAACAATCCTAACGCACATTGGCGTGCGTCAATCAAAACATTTTTCATTTCTGCCTCTCAAAAATAATCATAAGATATTTATAGACACTAACGATCTATAATTCACGATCTATAATTCAAGATCTATAATTCACATTATAATATAGATTTCTGAGTTGTCAAATTTTATGTGCGATTAATTTTATGATTAGTTCATCAACATCAATGATTCAGGCGGTAAGAAGATGCTTTTAGGTAAGGTTTTTATCATATATTTGGAGTATTTCCACCACAGCTCTTTACCGGCAGGGCTTGTAAAAATGATGGTATTTTCAAATGGATCACGGGATTCTTTTGGGTCTTTTAGCAAGACGCAGTTAATGGCAGGTGTATCTGAGGTACATGGGATCAAGTCGTGGGCGCGTATGCCTATATAGCTCGGCATAAAAGAATCTGATGTCCCGCCGCATTTAGAAGCTGTCTGCAATTCTATACCCCAATCAACTGCAAAATATTTATTTTCGCCGGTTTTACGCACCGCCGATATGTTTTTACAGCCGGTAAGTTGCGCTGCAGTTATATTAAGAGGAGATGCAAATATATCGGCAGTAATGCCTGACGAAATTATTTTACCGTGTTCCATTACGGCAAGATTCGGACACAAACGGTAAGCCTCGTCGCGGCTGTGTGTTACCATAATGGCTGTAGACTGTTCCCGCGCCTCCTGTAAAATATCCTGCATCAAAATCTGCATTTGCTCCCGCAAGGTGCTGTCAAGCGCAGAAAAAGGCTCGTCCAGCAACATAGCCTGCGGTTTTAAGATTAACATTCGGGCAAGGGCGCAGCGTTGTTGTTCACCACCGGAAAGTGTAGCCGGATACCGGTTTTCAAAGCCCGAGAGTCCAAGTTTTTCCAAAAACAAGCAGGCTTTCCCATCAATTTCAGTTTTTAACAGCCTGCTTTGACGCTTGTTGCGGCGGTTTTGCTCATTTAACGCCAATGTGATGTTTTGCAGTACAGTCATTGAGGGAAACAGAGCATAGTTCTGAAACAAGTATCCCACAGCGCGTTGTTGCGGTTTTATATTGATTTTTGCCGCAGAATCGAACAAAACCCGTTCCCCTAAAGAGATATAACCTTCATCTGGAGTTTCTATACCGGCGATACACTTTAAAGTTAGGCTTTTCCCGCTGCCGGAAGCCCCTAAAATCCCTAAACAACCATCATTATTGTTAAAATCCGCCTCTAATGTAAATGATTGATGTTCATTTTGATTTTTCGATCTGTGCAAATAGTTTTTTTTGGCAAATTTCTTTTGAATCCGCACTGTAAGCTTCATTTTTTTTCCTTGCCGGTAAAATAATTCATAGCGGCTACCACAATAAACGAAAAAAGCAGTATTATAATCACATAAATTCCTGCCTTATCCATATTGCCTGCGGCAACTTCCGAATAAATTGCCAATGGCAGGGTGCGTGTCGTTCCGGCAATATTACCGGCTATCATAGCCGTAGCTCCAAATTCGCCTAAGCCGCGGGCAAAGGCAAGTATACCGCCTGAGGCAATGCCCGGAAGCGCTGCAGGAAATATTATCTTCCAAAAAATTGTAGTTTCACTTAAACCGAGCGTCCGCCCTGCTTGCAGCAAAGTGTTGTTTACTTGTTCAAGCGCTCCCCTAGCTGAACGGTACATCAGAGGAAACGAAATTACAAAAGCTGCAATGACAGTAGCACCCCACGAAAATGCAATTTTAATGCTAAAAAAATCCAAAAAAAGTTTTCCGAAAAAACCTCGCATGCCGAAAATATAAAGCAAAAAAAATCCTGCAACCGTTGGAGGCAGCACCATAGGCAAAGTTAAGATACTGTCTATAATTATTTTAGCTTTTTGATTGCGCAAAGTTACTACACCATGCGCTGCAAACAAACCTGCAAAGAAGGTAAAAAATATTGATGCAGAGGCTGTCTTTGCAGATATTAACACAGGCGAAAAATCCATATTGTTTAACTATTACATAAAAATAAAATATAACAAAGGGATGTTTATTCAACAAAAATTCTGTATTGCAGCCGCCTTGCGTTACCTACAATGTCTTCTACAATTATTTCAAGTTGAGCAAGCCCTCTGTTAAACCATGCCTCCCCGGCTTCCACAGCGGGGTGCGGACCGTAGATTTGGGAAACAGGAACTAGACCATTGCGGTACATCATAAGAACACCATCGCGCGAGGAAAAAGTTTCAAATGCAATAGAACCTGCTTCGCTGCCGTTTACAGAACTGATTATTTTTGCCGGAGCTAAATTATCGCTATAAGCTATTTGAGTATCTACAGCTTGTACGATTATTTTCCAGCGGCCCTGCCTTATACTTCTGTTAATAGATAGATCAACTTCCCTGCCGTCCGCATTACGCAGTGCAACATACTGAACAGAAGGCGGGCGTGAATCTGAGGCAGGTTTTATAACCAAAGAAGGATTTACCCAGCGGCGTTCTTTGCGGTCAAAAATTGTAAAATTAAATCCCTCTTTTTTTGACCATCCTGAATTACCGGCAAAGCCTATTACATCGGCCTTTTCTATATTGTTTTGCAAAGGTCTGGAATCTTCCTGCATGCGCCCGTAAATGCTTAATATGCCGTCGGCATGGTCTATGACTAACCATGTGCCAAGTGTGGAAGGTACACCGCTTGCATCATCTTCTGTGTTGCGCCTGAATATAAGCTCGCCGTCGTCAGATGCAAAAACAGGCCCTTCTACCGCCCAGACATCACCTAAAAGCGGCTCCCCTGCTGCATTGCTGCCGAAATTTTCTATAAGTTTTGCCTCAGCCGAAGGTAGATCCATAGCATCTGCAAAGACTGCAGAAAAAAATATTGCACACACTTGTATCAATTTTTTCAATGTTATAATTTTTTTCAATGGTGTCAATGTTATAAATTTTTTCATATACCCTACCTTTTTACAATTTCAAACGATGCTAATTTTGATTGACCGCCTATAACCAAGTGCCGCCCGTTAAATGCAATAAAAGATTTTTCAGAGGTAAAAGGCGCTTTCATAAATACAGTTTGCGGATATGTCATTCCAACAAGCATTTTATCCGCACCTTTTTTTTCGGTTGCCAAAAATAGTAAAGGAGATCCGCCTTGTATATGTTCTATTTTATAATCAAGCGGTATTGTATAAGATTTGCGTGTTTGTATTTCATAAATATCGATAGCGTTTTCACGTTCATAAACAACACGGCCGTCATTATCTGCAAATTGAATAAACACAGGCCGCCTAAAACCATTATCTAAGAAGCTGTGATACGTTATGCGCCATGTAGAATTAAGCTGTTCAAAAAAAATAAATCTTTGCTTATCAAGTCCGCAAATAACAGCTGCTTTTGTTCCGTCTTTAGAAATGGCGCAACCGTAAACAACAGATACTCTTGATCCTGAAGGCGAAAAAGAATCAACAAGTTTTCCTTTATTGTCCACTAACATAACAGTACCGTCTATCATTCCGCATAAAAGAAAATCACCGCTTGCATCAGCTGCTGATATAAGGGAAGGAAAATCGAATGTCCACAAAACATCACCTTCTTTGTTTAATTCCGATATTGCATTTTGCTCTTTGTGCATAAGAAAAATTCTGTTGTCAAGAAAAAAAGGATACGCTTGTTTATTTTCGATGGTAAATACAGTGTTGCCGCTTGAATCTTTTAATGCTATTTTATTATCCGTGCCTGAATATTCAGCAAAAAAATCTTTGTTAATAGAAATATAACCCTGCCGTGTTTTGTTGAGTGCAAAACTGCCATCCTCTGAAATATAGCCAAAGTGATTATCAAGTTTAAATGGAATCAAAGTATTTGCATAATTAGCATCTTGCGCTTGTATATCAGTAATTTCGCTCTTATAACCGGACTCTAATGATTTAATCCATTGTAACTGCAGAACTGTTTCTTGCGGCACAGGCTCTGCGGCAATAAGCGCGTACGAAATAAAAATTGCAAGAACTATAATAACTTTGTATTTTTTCTTTTCGTCCATTAAGTACCTAAAATATTCCCAGCGATGGACCGGGACCGCCTGTTTTGGCGGTGTCGGCAGCATCGTCAAGCGAGGCAATTAATTTATTTATCGCATCAAGCGCATCTAAAATTCCTGTTGATGATTTTCGCAGTTTATTTGATGTTTCGTTTAACAAACCAAGATCCGATGTTAACTCTTCTGTGGAATCCGATATGCCATGCTGTGATTGTATTATGTCGGAAAAACTAGATTCTGCAACATCAACACCTTCTATCATTTGACCCATAACGGTATCGGTCTTGTTAGAAAGCTCCATAGATTTTTTTATTTGCTTAATAATATTTTTTATGTTTTCAGAAATTGTATTTGCATTTTCTGTTGTAGTATTTGCAAGAGATCGAATCTCACTTGCAACAACTGCAAAGCCGCGTCCCGATTCACCTGCATGCGCTGCCTCAATAGCTGCATTCATAGCAAGCAAATTTGTACTTGTTGCTACATCTTCAATTACATCTGCAATACCGGCAATTTCGTTTGTTGTCTGTTCAACTTCTGCAAATGCTTTTAACAGCGCCTGCATATCTTTTTTTGCAGTATTTGTAGAAGCGCCAAGAGATTCTACACCTATCCGTTTTTCTTCTGCAATTCTTGTTGTTTTATGAATTTGATCTATAAGGTTTTGAGCATTGCAACTGGAGCGGTCTATAACTACACCTTGCTCTTTTGTTTCTGCTATAAAACCGGAAACCTGATCATAAAGTTTTGTCAAAGTTTCTTTTGATGTTTCAATTTGGAATACAAGATGATTAGCCATATCTATAGCACTGGAGCGGAGTTTTTCTTCCTCGTCTGCAATTCTTTTTAAATAGTAATGGCAGTTTTCCAGCTTGTTTATGCCGTTAAATACCATTTTAGCCATCATTTCGCAGTTGCCGTAGCCGCAAGCGGAACAGTTGTGCATATCCTCTGCGGATGTTTTTTTCATCCCCTTGAAAACTTCAGCCAATTGAGCTTCTGTAGGCTCTTTTATCTCTCCGCTGCGGTTGCTGTAATCTTTATATGTTCTGATATAGATCGATTCTTTCCAGTATTTTTTTAGATCACGTTTAAGCCGTCCGCCAAGAAAACTTTTCTTGTTACTGATAATTTGTTTTTGACTGCGTCTTTCTACTTTGTGTTCAAGTCTATCGATAGGCTCAACGGCTAAACCTGTACCAGGTCCGCCGTTACAACCTGCTTCGCAGTTAAGGCAGTCAACGATAAACGGTGCAGCCCCCTCGCGCAGCATTTCCGGCAATTCACTAAGATATTTATAAACAACATCAGGTCCTTCAATCTTGCGGATTTTTGGAACAACGTAAGGAGCATCGCGGGCTATCGTTTCGCGTAAACCGCCAGGTGATGAAAATAAAACTGCACGCTCAGCAGGGGGACCATCATATTCAACAGGGCTAAACGATCCTAGCATTATTTTTTCTTTTGAAATTTTTTCTTTAAGGTGCAGCATCGTAACATTGTAATCAACCATTTTGGTTTGTACGAACTCCCGTTTTTTTACAGCACACGGCGATATGGCGGCAATTTTGCAATTTTTGTACTGCGGAAAAAAATGCCGTATCATTGCAACAGTATGCAGCATGGGGCTATGTGCCGGTGCTAAATGTTTTAGCAGTTCAGGTTTGTATATCTGGCAATACGAAACAATAGCAGGGCATGGCTGCGCAATAACAAGCGGCGGTTTATTTTTTTGGACATAGTTTAAATACGATTTTACTGTAAGCTCTGCACCAAACGATACATCAAAAACCGCTTTTACACCAATGGATTTTAAGTAACCGTTAAGGCGTAAAATATCATCAAAAACAGCCTGTGCAGCCGGAGCAACAATAGTTATAATATCTACACCGTTCTGTAAATCAGTAAAAAATTGTTGAGTATCATCATTGTATGAACGGGCAGATTGCAGACAAGCCGTTATACAGCGTCCGCAGCCTATGCAAAGCCTGTCTATAACTTCCACGACATCACCTGACCCATCAAGACAAACTTTTATAGGACATGCCGAAATACAGGAATGGCAATTATTGCATTTTTCCTTGTCTACGTTAATCAGAGGCTTTGTAATTTCTTTACCAACCGGTGTCATATTTTAAAAACCTTTTTTCACTCATTTAATGCTTTAATATTATCGGAATTCGTGATAGAAGTAAATAGTTTCGATTTCTGTTTAAATTTTTCTGTTTCGATTTTTGTTTAAATTTTTCAATGCCCTTTATAATTTAACATAAGCATTGTAATATCATCTGCCTGATTTGCACCGTTTGTAAATTGTTCTATGGAATTGAGTACTGTTTGTATATAAGATTCCGGCGGACTGTTTTTTTTGAATTCACCATTCACAGTTTCTATAAGCCTATCATCACCATATTGCATATCGGATTCGTTCATAGCTTCGTTAACTCCATCTGTGTACAAAAACAGCATATCATCTTTTTGCAAAATGGTTTCGTACACAAAATAGTCGATATTATTCATAACTCCAAGTACCAGACCCGATTTATCTTTTAACCAATCGAATTTGTATGTTGATTCCTGTACTGAATCTTGCACTCTTCTTGTTAAAAGCGGCGGGTTATGACCTGCATTGACATAGCTGAATTTTCCGTTATTAATATTAAGAACACCCATAAAAATTGAAACAAACATGCTTGCATGATTGTTTTCGCACAAACGGTTATTAACCCGATAAAAAACTTCGTTTAAGTTATCGCCCAAAATAGCATTGTCTTTTAATAAAGTTTTTGCTATAACCATAAACAAAGCGGCAGGCACACCCTTGCCGGAAACATCTGCAATTACAACGGCAAGTTTTTTTTCGTTTATCATAAAAAAATCATAAAAGTCGCCGCCAACTTCTTTTGCAGGACGTGAGCTTACAAAAATATCATATTCTTTTTTGCCGTAAAAATCCGGCTCCACACTTGGCAGCATATCTGTTTGTATGTGTGCGGCTACATCAAGCTCTGTACCGATTCTTTCTTTTTCCGACGTTATACGTTTAATATTGCGCACCATCAAATTAAATGATTCGGCAAGCATCTCTATTTCATCACCGCTTTTTACAACAAGTTTGTAATTCAAATTGCCGCTGCCAATTATTCTGGCACCTTCACTTAATGCGGTAATTGGAGCAGTAAGACTTTCCGACAAACGTCTGGAGAAAAATACCAAAATCATTGCAGTAAAAACAATTACAACAGTTAGAGAAAAAAGCAAACCAAAAATATCGTCGTTTAACTCTCCAATTTGATCATGTGAAAGTGCCAAAACATCATCTTTAATTTCTATAGCTTTTTGTACAACTTCTTCTATTGGAACAACAATAGCAATACTCCAGCCTGTAATTATAAGCGGACAATAAGCAGCAAAAACCTCATCATTGTCAATTTTAACACGTAGAAGCCCGCTTTTACCGCTTATCATTTGTGTTGCCAGTTTTCGCAAATCAGGATTCTGGCTGTGTAAAAAATCATCACCTATAATGTAGCCATTCTCGTCGGCTCGTGAATATTCTCTGCCTTTTTTGCTTATTGCCTGACCTAGATTGTTTAGCACAAAGGCATAACCGCTATTCCCGATTCTTGTTGAATCAACAATTTTATTTACGTTGTCTTTGAGTACAGAACCTGTACCGGCGACACCTTTTAAAATCCGTTTACCGCCTGAAAGATCATAAAAAGGCATAGCACACGCAATACTGGCACCCCTGCCGGAGGCATCTTCAAAAACCGGTGTCCAAAATAAATCGTCTTGTTCTTTTGCACCTTTATACCAAGGGCGTTCCCTTGCATCGTAATTTGTTCTATATGCGGGACCTGGTGCTTCAGCTTCCGTTACAATAAAAAATCCTGATTCGGTTCCAATATAACTTGAACTGCTGCTGCTGATTCCTCTAACAGTAATTTGACGAAGCACATCAGAAATGTTAGCTGCAAGGTACACTTCATTACCAACCGTACCTAATGAAACACCCGATGCTGTTCTTAAATGTGTAATACTGCTGCCTATTTGTTCTGCATTAAGATAATCAATCGGCATAGGATTATACCTGTTTTTGTATGTATAAATATTACAAGCAATATCGGAAACCATTTTTGTCTGATTTTGAATCTCTAATAATTTTTCGTTGGTTAGGCTTGCCTTGTCTTCTACAAGATTGATTAGATGAAGTTTTGCCTGTTCTTCCAATGCAGCTTGACTTCTATCTGCAATACTATTACCCATCGTATTGCTTTGCAACTGAATGTTAGAACGTAAATTAATAATACTTAGCAAACTAGTCAGACTAAGAAATACAACTGCAGCAAGCGATGTCGATAAAATAACCTTTAATATTTTTTGTCTAATTTTTCCATAGCGTTTGATTTTGTAATATTCCAAATATTCATTAAGCCTAACCACTCCCACATCTGTGAGTGATTTTTTAGATGCTGTTTTTATTTTGAAACCATATTCACAAGCGCTATGCCTTTCATTCTTCCAAAACAAAGTAACATCCAGCTCAAATTCACTGATTTTTGAACTAACTTCCGGCTGTATTTTGAGTCTGTAAGTTTCATTTTTTTCGACGGGGATTTTGTTTAATGTCTCCAAACAACAGCCGCTTTCGCTTATATCCAGCAAAGTAAAGACCTCGCCGTAAAATGGAGCAAGCTCTACATGTGCATAGGCAGAATAGCGAATATGATGTCTTGTTTTGGGCATAGACCTATAGTATATGATAAAAACTGTGCTGCCGCAACTACGGCGCAGTAGTGTCTCAGGGCCAGCGCATTAAAAAATTTATTGTATGGGAGGATATTGAAGATTACGGCATGTACACTGTACCGCCATTTTCTACTCTATCCTTTGTATCTGCATGCCAGAAAAACAATAAAAATTTGACTCTCCATTATAACCGGCATCAAAAACAGATGTAATTATATAGAAGTTCCGGTCAATAACTTTTTTTGCATCGTCAAAGGCAGATTTCATACAAACAACGTAAAATTCATTATCGACATTTTGAGCATTCAAGTCATTCATTGAATCAATGAAAATATATGTTTGGCTATCTGCAAGATATGGAACAAGTAGCGTATGAGCGCCTACTCCAACAATAAAAACAGGCAAAGCTTCATCCTGCGTAAATTTATATTCAGCGAGTTTATTTTTATATACATAGTCCATTTTGTTTTCATTGAATATATTTAATGAAAAACTTATGCAAAGCAATACCATAAATACATATTGTATTTTCTTATGTTTTATTGCAGCGAGTAGTAATATAGGGAGAATAATAAAAAATGGATAAACGGGCATTGCATAACGAAGTATTTTGTACGGCGCCATAACTGTTATCACAAGAGCATAAATAATCGCTATACCAAAGACAATGCAATGTTGCAAGGGCAACGCATTTTTATTTTTTGAAACAATAAGATAAATAAAAATAATGAGCATTGTCGCCAGAACCGGCAATGTAAAGTAGTATGTATAAATGAGGTTGAGTATAGCGACAATCGATGATTTCATATTACCAAATACAGCGCCTGCCATAATGGTACTCGTTGTCTCTAATGCTCTGCTTGACTGAAAACCTTGCATATATTTTGGGTATAAAAGTTGTGCCATTTTGAGTGAAAGCGCTAAACTGCAAATATATACAAATATTTCTTTTTTGTTTTTTTTGTTTTATATAAAAACAGATAACATATAAGCCAAATAGACCAATAAAAAATACCGAGTAATATCCCGT
>BTID01000082.1:0-1548 GCA_036245275.1 Termitinemataceae bacterium | reverse complement strand
AGTGATTTATTATCAAACAGCACAAGTGTATTTTTACCGGCATCACCTGTGCGGAATGTTGCAGAATGAGGACCGCATTTTATTACAGCTGACATAAAAAACGGATCCCATTCAAAAACTGCATTCAATAAGCGCAAGGCATCATTTAAAGAAACAGACTGCAACGCAGCAGATGCTTTTGCTGTATTGTAAACATTATTTGGTTTCGGTGTGTTAGGCGCAATTATTGTAGACCCAGGTCATGGCGGAAAAGATCCCGGTGCTTCAACTAAAAAAAATATCAATGGTAAAAATGTAAGTATAATAGAAAAAGATATTGTACTTGATGTTTCAAAAGAGCTTTTTAGAAAACTAAAAAGAACATTTCCTGATAAGCAATTGATCATGACACGTGCCGGCGACACATACCCATCGTTAAAAGAACGCTCAGATAAAGCAAATGCTGTGCCTTTAAAACAGAATGAAGCAATTATTTTTGTTTCGGTTCATGCAAACTCAAGCACTAACAAAGATGCTAACGGATTTGAAGTTTGGTATTTAGATCCAAATGTTCGACGCGATGTCTTGGATAAAAAAATTATTAACGAACCAAACGAAGTCATCCCAATAATTAACGATATGCTGCAAGAACAATTTACAACAGAAAGTATTTTGCTTTCGCAAATGATTGCAGGTGAATTTCAAAACACTTTCGGCAACTCACTTCCTTTGCGCGGCATACTTTCAAAAGATTGGTATGTGGTAAAAAACTCACGTATGCCGGCGGTGCTTGTGGAGTTAGGTTTTATATCAAACGAGAAAGATGCCTTTTTAATGTTAAATCAAAGTCAAAAGTTTGCAGATGCCATATTCAAAGGCATTAACGATTTTGTAACCCGCTTTGAAAGCTCCGAAGGCTTTACTGCACGGTAATTGTGAATTCTTAAATAAAACTATACAATTATATAATGGACGGTGCAGAGCTAACTTATGTAATATTACGGCTTGTTTTAGGTGCTGCCGCAGCTTTTTGTTCAATTTTGGTTTGGTCTAAAACACGGGATACAGCCTGCGTCCTACTTGTTTTGGGGACGATTTTTTCGTATATCGAAACTGTCTATTATATTTTAGCAATGTTTGGAATGACTGCAGCACCGCCTTCTTTAGCAGGCGGTATAAGCGCAATAGCAATTTTTATAAGCAGTTTGCCGGAAGCATTTTACATAAGCGCATTTTTGGTTATGCTTGCCGGAAAGTACGGAAGATAAACAATTTAAAAAATAACTTTAATCTTTGCGCCGCCTAAAAAATTTACCGGTTATCGATTCTGTGCGCACAATATTGATGAATGCATCCGGGTCGGTATTTTTTATTTCTGTAACAAGTGTAGGCACCTCGTTTGCAGCAACAACTGAGTACAGCATGATCCGTTCACTGTTTTGATAGCGCCCAACACCGTTAAAGGATGTGGCATCGTGATTTGTTTTATCCCGTATCACCACATACACTTCTTGAGGTTTACTTGTAATGATAAACAGAGTGCGCTGTTGATACCCTCTGTATATCACG
>BTID01000081.1:0-1564 GCA_036245275.1 Termitinemataceae bacterium | reverse complement strand
CCGAAGAAGGCGGGCATCCTGTTTTTCTTTCTACTGCGGATATTCAGTTAGGTGAAAAAGAAACAATCGAAGATACTGCACGCGTACTTGGAAGAATGTTTAGCGCGATAGAGTTCCGCGGTTTTAAACAGAGCACAGTAGAGGCACTCGCAAAATATTCAGGTGTGCCGGTTTACAATGGTCTTACAGATATGTTTCATCCCACACAAGTACTTGCTGATGTTCTAACCTTGCAAGAAGCATTTGGAACAATTAAGGGAAAAAAAATCTGTTTTGTCGGAGATGGCAGAAACAATGTTGCACGATCATTAATAGTGATATGCAGCAAGCTTGGAATTAATATAAGCATCATTGCTCCAAATAGTTTATATCCTGATAACGAACTTATCGAAAAATGTACACCGTATGCAAAAGCAAACGCTTGCTCAATTGTAATAAGCAGCAGTTTAGACGATGTAGTAGGTGCACACGCTTTGTATACTGATGTTTGGGCATCAATGGGCGAAGAGTCCATAAAGGCAGCGCGTGTAGAATTGTTAAAACCATATCAGGTAAACAGTGCGCTAATGAAGAAGACAGGTTTGAACGAAACAATTTTTATGCACTGCTTACCGGCTATACGCGGCGAAGAAGTTACAGCAGATATTATTGACGGTGCTTCAAGCAGAGTTTGGGACGAAGCCGAAAACAGGAAGCACACAATCAAAGCAATAATGCTTGCTACTCTTTAAATGGCATATCTAAAAACTTCACTTTTTAGATGGTTTCCTCTTAAAAAAAGATCTGGTTAAATAATGTCAGTTGAATTATTAGCACCCGCGGGCAGTATGGAATCGTTAAGTGCTGTTGTATCGCAGGGTGCAGATGCGGTTTACTTGGGGCTTAAATCTTTTAACGCGCGTCTTCGCACTACAAACTTCGCATACTCTGAATTTGAAGCTGCGTTGCGGGCGATGCACCGCATAAACAAAAAAATATATGTTGCCGTAAATACTGTTTTTGTTGAGCGCGAAGCCGACAGAATGTATCAGTTGCTGCAGTATTTGTCGCGGCTTGGAACAGACGGAATCATCGTTGCAGATTTTGGTGTAGTGCAAATGTGCCGCGATCATTTTAGCTCCTTGAAAATACATGCGTCAACGCAGATGAATGTAGGCTCTGCAAAAGCCGTGAACCTTCTCTCTAAATTGGGTGTACACCGCTGTGTTTTGCCGCGAGAGCTAAGTTTTAAGGCATTAGAGCAGATTCGGGCAAACACCAATATGGAACTCGAAATATTTGTACATGGGGCATTATGTGTTAGTGTATCAGGCTTGTGTTTGTTCTCAAGTTTTCTAGGGGGAAAATCTGCAAATAGAGGAATGTGTACACAAGCTTGCCGCCGGCTTTACAGGAACGGCGAAAATGAAGCGGGCAAATATTATTTTAGCCCTAATGATTTACAAATAATTGAACAGATACCGTTGTTGGTAAAAAGCGGCATCAACTCTTTCAAAATAGAAGGCCGCATGAAAAGTGCAGAATATGCCGGATCGGTTGTTCGCGCATACAGAACCGTGCTCGT
>BTID01000080.1:0-1616 GCA_036245275.1 Termitinemataceae bacterium | reverse complement strand
CATGAAAACGAAACAAAAAAGATAAATTTTAGCAAAGAGGAATTTGAAATTTTACATCTACTGATGAATAGAAGCGAAAAAATATATACACGCGATGAAATTTTCGAGCGTGTAAAAAATGATGATAGTGATGCGTTTGACCGTGTAATAGATGCGCAAATAAAAAACATCAGAGCGAAATTGCATGACGATGCAAGAAACCCACGTTACATTGCTACCGTTTACGGCATCGGCTATCGGTTTGCGGGGCTCCTAACATGACGATCAGTTTACAAAAAGTTATTGCGCTTATTCTCACATTTTTTGTTTGTGCGCTCATATTTATATTGAGCGTTGTAATAAACACAAGCGCAAAAAAAATATTTGCCCAATACGTGAAACAAAACATTGAAAAACAAACCGCAGAAATTATTCGCTCTGTTTCAGAACAGTATGTACCGTCCGGTAATGATTTAAATATGGATGATTTTAATATGCAAGGTTTTAATATGAAGGCTATCGATGCGATAGGTATGCATTATATGCATCAAGGGTTTTTTATATCAGTGAAAAATAATGAAGATAAGATGATCTGGAATATCCGCGAAATGGATTCTGCTCATTGCGCCTTAATTGCGGAAGAAATACAAACACGTATGAAAAAAGAATTTAAAACAGGCGGAGATTTTCAAAAACTAACTTATCCCATACAGCACAACAATAAAATTATTGGTTCAGCCGACATAGAAAGTTATGGACCTTTTTTTTATAGCGAAGATGAGGTGCGTTTTATAAAAACACTTAATCGTATTTTTACCGTAAGCGGCGTATTGTTTGCACTGTTAAGTATTATGCTATCTTTTTTTATTAGCAAGCTGCTCTCAAAACCGGTATTAGATACGGCAGACGCAGCCGAGCGAATAGCACAAGGAGACTTTTCGATACGTGTTCCGCAAAAAAAACGGATAAAAGAACTTGCGCGGCTTTCACTTTCAATCAACGATCTTGCATTAACGCTAGAAAACGGCGAACAATGGCAAAAACGGCTTTCTTCCGATATTGCTCACGAACTAAGAACTCCACTCACCGCTCTTCAAGGCAATATCGAAGGAATGTTAGACGGTGTTTTTGAAGCATCAGAAAAACGCCTTACTGTTTGCAAAGATGAAATTGAACGGTTGACCAATCTTGTCTCAGATTTAAACCAACTCTCTCTTTTAGAAAAAGAAAATCTCGTTTTAAGAAAAACTGATTTTGACCTTGCGGAATTATTGCAAGCCGTAACGGAGGAGTTTGTTTTGCTTGCCGCTGAAAAAGGTTTACATATTACAACCCAAGGTGAAAGCGCACCGCTGTACGCTGATTATGAAAAACTAAAACAAGTTTTTATCAATCTTTTTTCAAATGCTATTAAATACACAGATAACGGTGATATAACAGTTACGCTAAAAGCTGCAGAAAATAACTACCATTATAAAATATCTGTGAGCGATACGGGAATCGGCATACCGGAGACTGATTTGCCTCATATTTTTGAGCGTTTTTACCGCACTGATAAATCACGAAATCGCGGAACAGGCGGCACAGGTATCGGACTAACAGTTGTTTTATCAATCATTAAGGCACACGGCGGCACT
>BTID01000079.1:0-1637 GCA_036245275.1 Termitinemataceae bacterium | reverse complement strand
AGAGAGGGGGCAATTTGTTAATTTGTTTCAAGTTTGTTATCGTGTTATAATTTTACGAATCGCAATATAAAATATCTTCTTCCCTCTGTGTTCCTCTTTGACTTCCTCTGTGTTAAAATTCTTTTGTATTTAAATTCCTCCGTGTTAAAATTCTTTAAATGTGCCATTAAAAATTGTTGCACCCCGATCATTTTTAAACGATCATTTTTAAACCATTGACACAATTTCATTAATTTGTTACATTTGGACTGAACGATGTTCTTTTAAAAGACGGCGTTTATAAGTCTTTTGGAGGTGTGATTATGGAAAGTGCAAGAAAATCTAATAAAAAGCTGTTTTTCAGTTTGTTCAGTTTGGTGCTGGTATTTGGGTTGTTGTTTATTGGGTGTACCGACTTCAGTGAACATACTATGGAGGCAGAAGGGGAAGAAAAACAAGAAATACCGGATAAGCCTAAACCTAAAACTGAAACAAGCGCACTTGAGGAAATAAACAAGGCGGCAAATGCACATACAATGCAGATAGCATTGGAAACTTACGCTGAACCATTAGAATTAGACCTTACCGTGTATAATATGCTTTCACAGGCGTCTAAAACGGTAACGGCGCAATATGTAGTTACAAACAAGACTTATGCAGACGAAGATGTTGTCCAAACGGCATTCGCTGCTGCATTACAGGCAGCGGCAACAGCAGAAAAAGACCTCTCGCAAAAATTCGAAATTACACCACAAGATGATACCGGTGCGGCACTTGTAGAGGCAAGCTTTAACTCAGTGCATAACTACATACAGGCAGGATTTACCGCAAGCACAACACACGAGCAAAGTATCATCAAATTAGGCGACTATATTGATTTGCCTTCTTTGTCTGTTGCAGGAGATACCGATCATTTAACAGATCCGGATTATGGATACATTAACGAAACAAGTCCCTTACGGCTTATTGTTATTGGTATAAATTCTTTTAACGACAAAAACGGCAATAACACACCGCATGTAGTATTCCATTTTAAAAATATTCCCGGCAATCACAAAATGAATGGAACCAGTACCAATACAACCGGATATTTGAACAGCACAATGCGCAACTACATTATAAACAATTTTTTAACCGGCTTAGAAAACGCAGGTGTACCCGATGAGGTTCTTTGGCAACCAAACCGCATTGTTGCAAGTAGAGGGGATGGAACGCCTACTGAACAGACAATTACAGACAAATTGTGGTTACCAACTGAGAGGGAAATGACAAATGGAAACAGCCTTTCTGTCGCAACTTCTGAAACATCAAGTAATCAAGCAAATTTTACAGAGTATTATACAAATGATAATGCTCGCAAAAAATCTTATGAATCAAATAATGCTTGGTATTGGTTAGCTTCACCCAAGTCTGGTTCGGCTGCCATCTTCTGTTATGTACGCGCCAATGGTGGTGGTACCTTCTACAGCCTTGCGAATCAAGTTGGAGGCTGCGTCCCCGCTTTCTGTGTCCAGTAGCACACTAACATCTTAAATAATGGCAAATTTAACACAGAGTAAAAGGAGGTACACAGAGAGGGGGCAATTTGTTAATTTGTTTCAAGTTTGTTATCGTGTTATAATTTTACGAATCGCAATATAAAATATCTTCTTCCCTCT
>BTID01000078.1:0-1643 GCA_036245275.1 Termitinemataceae bacterium | reverse complement strand
TTTAACACAGAGGAAGTCAAAGAGGAACACAGAGGGGAAGAAAAGAGGAAAACAAAGATCGTCAAATCTTGTTTTCTCTGTGTACCTCCTGTACCTCCGTGTTAAATTTGCCTTAGCAATTTGCCATCATTTTTTGTTGCACCCAAATGGTCTTTAAAATTCAACCTGCGGCGGCATATTAGAAGCAGATAAAAATACCCTCCGCAGAGCAGCGGAGGGATTTAAGATGTTAGTGCGCTACTGCACACAGAAAGCGGGGACGCAGCCTCCCGCTAAACTTGCATTGATGTAGCTGGCATAACCATAGCTGTCCAAACCACAGAAGTAGGAAGCCGAAACAGAAGAGGGTGAAGCTAAAAAATACCAATTACTAGATTTTTTGCGAGCATCATAATTTCCATAAAATCCTGTAAAATTTGCTTGATTACTTGATGTTTCACAAGATGCAACAGAGTGGCTTTGTGCACCTGTCATTTCCCATACAGTTGGTAACCACAATTTGTCTGTAATTGCCTGTGGAACAGCCAATCCATCTCCCCTGCTGGCAACAATGCGGTTTGGCTGCCAAAGAACCGCATCTGGTACACCTGCGCTTATTAAGCCGGGTAAAAAATTGTTTATAATGTAGTTGCGCATTGTACTATCCAAATATCCTGTTGTATTGGTATCTGTTTCATTCATTTTGTGATCGCCGGGAATATCTTTAAAATGGAATACTATATGCGGTGTGTTATTGTCGTTTATGGCATTAAATGAATTTATACCAATTACAATAAGCCGTAAGTCACTTGCTGCGTTAATGTATCCATAGAGTTCCGCTGTTTCATGACCTGTATCTCCTGCAACAGACAAAGAAGGCAAATCAATATAGTCGCCTAATTTGATAATACTTTGCTCTTTTGTTGTGCCTGTGGTAAATACCGCCTGTATGTAGCTATGTACTGCATTAAAGCTTGCCTCTACGAGTGCCGCATCGGTATCATCTTGTGATGTAATTTCGAATTTTAGCGAGAGGTCTTTTTCTGCTGTTGCCGCTGCCTGTAATGCAGCAGAGAACGCCGTTTGTACCGCGTTTTTATCTGCATAAGCCCTGTTTTCAACTACATATTGCGCCGTTGCCGTTTTACTTGCCTGTGAAAGCATATTATACACGGTAAGGTCTAATTCTAAGGTTTGAGCGTAAGTTTCTAATGCTTCCTCCATTGCTTGTTCATCTGATGCCTTGTTTATTTCCGCAAGTGCGCTTGTTTCTGTTTCTGGTTCTGTTCCAGTTTTAGGTTTAGGAGTTTTTTCTACTTCTTCTACCTCTGTTTCCTCTGTAGTACTTTGATCGGGGTCGCTGCACCCAATAAACAACAACCCAAATACCAGCAACAAACCGAACACACTGAAAACCATCACTTTGTTCGATTTTCTTCGATTTTCCTTCGATTTTCTTGCATTTCCCACAATTGCACCTCCAAAAAAATTATAAACGCCGTCTTTTAAAAGAACATCGTTCAGTCCAAATGTAATAAATTAATGAAATTGTGTCAATGGTTTAAAAATGATCGTTTAAAAATGATCGGGGTGCAACAATTTTTAATGGCACATTTAAAGAATTCTAACACGGAGGAATTTAAACACAAAAGAATTTTAACACA
>BTID01000077.1:0-1703 GCA_036245275.1 Termitinemataceae bacterium | reverse complement strand
CAGCGCTCCTTTACGGCTGTATAGATAACAGCAAAAATTTTAGTGCTCCTGTTGAACAACGTTACCGCAGTCTTATGAATGTCCCGTTTGTGTTTAAGGAACCTAATGAAGAAAAGCGCACTGCTTTGGAAAAACGGTTTTTGTCAGAGGCATCTGATCTTGGATTGATAAATCTTGCCGGTCACAGACTTGTAGGCGGGCTTCGCGCGAGTATCTACAATGCAATGCCGTTGGAAGGTGTAGAAAAATTGTGTAAATTTATTGAAGAGTTTGATAAGAAATAAGGTTAGCTCTAAAATAGATGCAGTTTTATTTTGAAACTTACGGTTGCCAAATGAATATCGCAGAATCGGCGGCATTGCGGCAAATGCTATTATTACGCGGCTGGAGCGAATACAGCGCACAATGCGGTGCGGACTCTAGCAAGGCAGCAGGAAATCTTTTTATGGATTCCACGCGTGCTGCGCAAAGCGGTAGATTACCGGATCTTGTTATCATCAACACTTGCTCTGTTAGGATCACTGCCGAACAACGTGTGATAGGCCGTCTTGCTTATTATGCATCTGTAAAAAATAAATTGGCAGAAAACAATTCCTTAAAAAATATTTTTGTTCTTGTTACCGGATGTATGGCTGAACGAATAGGGGAATCGTTAATTGAAAAGGGTGCGGATTATATTTTAGGCACTCAACAACAGAATGTTTTTAAAAGTATTTTAGATGAGGTTGAATTATATCTAAATAAAAATTCGGTTACACAAAATTCGATCACACAAAACCCAATCGTACAAAATTATATAGCACATAACTCTATAGCAGATAACTCTAACAAAAATATAAATGAAGGTTTTGTTTTTTTTCAGAATTATTTTGAACAAGGTTCTTTTAGATCGCTTGTTCCGATTATGCATGGCTGCAATAATTTTTGTTCATACTGTTCCATACGTACGCGGCAGGGAAGTTTCCAGATCTCCTGCAGATATACTCTCAGAGATCGATATGCTTTCTGCTAGCAATGTAAAAGAAATTACATTGCTAGGACAAAATGTCAATTCGTATCTCTGGCAAAACGATCAACATAAAACAACTTTTCCTGATTTGTTGGAAATAGTTGCGGAGCATATTCAAGGAACGTCAATCGAGTGGGTGCGTTTTTTATCCAGTCATCCAAAAGATCTATCAATACAAACTATAAATGTTATGGCAAAATATCCGGTTTACTGCCGACACATACATTTGTGCGTTCAACATGCTTCTAACAAAATACTAAAAGCAATGAATAGAAAATATACAAAAGAACAATATTTGGATTTAGTTTGTTGCATAAAAGAGATACTTCCGCAAGCAAGCCTTTCTACTGATATTCTTGTAGGCTTTCCCGGTGAAACAGAAGATGACTTTGCACAGATTTTAGAGCTGCTGGATAGGGTGCGTTTTTTATACTCGTTTATGTATCATTACAATCCGCGCGAAGGCACTGCGGCATTCGATCTTCCAAACAGAATCGATCACAAAATAAAAATAGAACGATTAAACCGAGTAATTAAATTACAGCAAAAACACACGCAGGAAATTTTAAAGCAGTGCGCTTTTCTTCATTAGGTTCCTTAAACACAAACGGGACATTCATAAGACTGCGGTAACGTTGTTCAACAGGAGCACTAAAATTTTTGCTGTTATCTATACAGCCGTAAAGGAGCGCTG
>BTID01000076.1:0-1730 GCA_036245275.1 Termitinemataceae bacterium | reverse complement strand
ACATCAGCATAAATATTGCAGCAAGCTCGAAAGATTGCATTAGCGGGGAATCCCAACTGTGGTAAAACCACACTATTTAATGTACTTACCGGATCAAACCAGTTTGTGGGAAATTGGCCGGGTGTAACGGTGGAAAAAAAAGAAGGCATTCTACAATCCAACAGTAAGCTGCATGACAAGCATGACGAAGTAATAAAAATCGTTGATCTGCCCGGAATATATTCGCTTTCGCCGTTTTCGCTTGAAGAGGTGATAAGCCGTAATTATCTGTTAGACGAAAAACCGGATTTGATTTTGAATGTGATCGACGGCAGCAGTATGGAGCGAAATCTTTTTTTAACAACGCAGCTTTTGGAAATTGGTATTCCTGTACTTGTTGCTGTAAATATGATTGACCTTATAGAAAAAAACGGCGACAAACTGGACATTGCAGCCCTTGAACAGCAATTGCATTGCCCTGTAATTTCGTTATCGGCGCTGCATGGACGCGGCGTTCAGCAAATCCGCCCGCTTGCAATGGAGATCGTTAAAAACGGAAAGCTGCCTTCTCCGATTGTTGAATTTCCTGCTGCACTGGAAAATGCAATTGAAAAATTAAATACATTCTATGCAGACATTGCCGGTAATCATAAATTATTTTATGCAATAAAAACTTTAGAGGACGATAAAAAATTTTTGGCACATTACAATATCGATCAATCAATTCCTGAAATCTTAAATGTGCTTGATACCGCCAAAAAAAATTCAGAAGATGATCCCGGCAGTATTATTACAGAAGAACGTTATAAGCTTATTACAAAAATATTGACTGCATGTTTTGTTAAAAAAAGCGAAAGCAAATTTACTGTATCCGATAAAATTGACAGCGTCTTAACACACAGAATTTTTGCATTACCTATTTTCGCCGTCATAATTTTTATGATTTATTTTATTTCGGTTTCGACAGTCGGTGCTTGGGTTACAGACTGGATGAATGATGGTGTGTTCGGTGAAGGCTGGAACTTAACAGAAAATATTTTTATAACCGGTATTCCGCCGCTTATTTCAGGTTTTTTGGAAAGTGTAAATTGCGCTGCATGGCTTAGCAGTTTGATTTTAGACGGCATTGTAGCCGGTGTAGGTGCTGTTTTAGGCTTTGTTCCGCAGATGTTGGTTTTGTTCCTCTTTCTTGTGGCTTTGGAATCTTGCGGATATATGGCGCGTGTTGCATTCATTTTAGACAGGCTATTCCGCCGTTTTGGACTTTCCGGAAAAAGTTTTATTCCTATGCTGATAGGAACAGGATGCGGTATTCCGGGTGTTATGGCATCGCGTACTATCGAAAATGAATACGAGCGCCGCATGACAATTATGACGACAACATTTATTCCATGCAGTGCAAAACTACCAATCATAGCGTTGATAGCAGGTGCCGTATTTAATGGTATGTGGTGGATTGCGCCATCTGCATATTTTTTAGGAATATTTTCTGTAATTGCCTCCGGTGTAATATTAAAAAAGACAAAATTATTTATTTCAGATTTATCACCATTTGTTTTAGAGTTACCTGCATACCATGTACCGCGTTTGATAAACGTGTTGCGTAGTGTGTGGGAACGCGGATCATCTTTTATAAAAAGAGCAGGCAGTGTAATTTTAATTTCTTCTGTTGTAATTTGGTTTTTATCATGCTTTGGAGTAGTAGCCGGAAAATTCATGTTAGTAGAAGATCTAAACGACAGCATACTCGT
>BTID01000075.1:0-1849 GCA_036245275.1 Termitinemataceae bacterium | reverse complement strand
TTTAATAATTATCTTGAAAAATGGCAAATTGAGTCGCCGCCGCCTAGCGGACCGCAGACGCGTTTTAAAATAAAGTATGGTGTTCAAACTCAAACAAATCCTGTAAAATTTAAGATATTTGTATCGCGTCCTAAAGCAGTTACTACTTCGTATACTTCTTATATTTGCAACAAGATACGCAAAGATTTAGGATATTCTATGATACCAATAAATTTGGAAATCCGCAGCTCTAGGGCGGATAGGCGGGGTTAATCGTGTATCAGTGCACAACACGCGATTTAGAAAAACTGTTAGGTGTAGAAGGGTATATCATCCGCTATTGGCAAAAAGAAGTGCCGATGATACAAGCTCAAAAAGACGGCACTGGTAAGCTGCATTACAGTTTGCGTGATGTACAGCTTCTGCTTCGTATAAAACATCTAACACAAGACTGCAAGTATACTATTGAAGGTGCAAAAGAAGCTTTATACGAAGAGCTTGCCGGAAAAAATCAGGATGTAAAAGCAAGTATCGAAGCGATACGTGCCGAGCTTTTGAATATATATTTTCTTAACCACAGCATCTTAGATGAAGTTCAAAAAATCGAAGCTGATTCAAAAAAACTGTGATGACACAAAATCTTTTTTCGATCCGCAACATGCAGACGGACGGCAAAAAAACTTTTTTACATGACATTTTTTATGACACTATCGAAAATACATTTCCAATAAAGCATAAGTTTTTGCAAGAGCTTACGCATGATGTAGCTCAATTGTCTTTGCTGCTTACAAAGGACAGGAGTATGCGCAAGGCGGTATATTTAAATGATAACGCAGCTTTAAATGCATACTTGCGATATTTTTTGCCATGGAATGTGTATAGATTATGCAAATTAAATTTAAAAGAAATGCTTAATATTAAAAATGGTGATACGATTGTTGATCTTGGTGCAGGTCCGCTTACTATGGTGCTTGCTTTACGAACTGCTATGCCTGAACTTTTAAATTTAAAATTAAATTTTTTCTGCATCGATAAAAACATGAAAATTATGGAAAGCGGCAAAAAATTATTTTATGCACTTGATCTAAAAAGCGGCGAATCTGCAAACTGGAATATAACTTTAATTAAAGGCGGCTTTGGAGAGCGCTTTTCCATACCAAAAGCAAACTTGTTGTGTGCGCTTAATGTTTGCAACGAAATATTTTGGAATATTCATCAGGCTGATATTCCTTCACTGGCGATTGCCGCAAAAAAACAGGTAGCTTATTTTTCATCGTTAGTTACCGCCAACGGAAAAGTTTTTGTGGTTGAACCCGGTGTGCCGCGCTGTGGACAATTTCTAAGTTTAATGCGTAATAGTTTTTTGTATGACACAGATAGTTTTAAAATTGAAGCCCCATGCACTCACGAAAAAGCGTGTCCTCAAAGCGGCGGAAAGCGCGGCAGTAAATGGTGTCATTTTACATTTTCGACAACAGATGCGCCGGATAAATTGTGCGCGCTTTCCGCCGCCTGCGCCCTTTCTAAAGAAAGGGCGAGTTTAAGTTTTTTGCTTGCGGCAAAAAACTTAAACACCTGCGCCTGCGGCGCAGGTACAGGCGGCACAATACCTCTGCGGATCACAAGTGATATTATCCAATTACCGTCATACTTAACAGGCCGTTATGCATGTTACGAAGGCGGTTTAGCCTTAGTTTGCGGCACAAAATCAAAAATAGAAAAGTACACCTGCGGCACATTACTGCAAGCTCCCCTGCAATGCTCAATTACAAAGCAAATTGACAAAAAAAGCGGAGCATTTATTGGGCACCTCTAAAAACTCATGCGCCGCAATCTTGCGTGCCCCTAGTATTTAGACGTGCCCTATTGT
>BTID01000074.1:0-1878 GCA_036245275.1 Termitinemataceae bacterium | reverse complement strand
ACATTCGGCAATTTTATTGTAACATATTTTACAATTTGGGTAAACGGTTTTTATAAAATACCGACCAGTTGTTTTTTTTCAACTATGTTTATATATTTATATGCAGAATCCAAATCACCCCATGGGAAACTTTTAGCAATTTCTTCCAATGGTTGTCGTTTGTAGTCTAGTATCACATCTCTCATTGGTCTTTTCATATTTGCATAATCTATCACATCAACGATACTGGTGTTTTGCAATAATATTGACAACGTAGTTATCAATATTGCGTATTTTGCAATTGGTATTTTAAAAATATTTTTATTCCAGATTGCAGAATTGGTTGTAACTATTAGTACAATTCCTATAATAATTTGTATTGTAAAAGTTGTGTACCTTGAAATTAGTGCCTGTGAAAGTCCAAATACAGACCTTCCTGCAGAAATTGCCATACAAAATAAAATACCAAAATATATAATGCAAAGCGGAAATATGTTGTTTTGAATTTGTTTCTTTTTTATTAGATAAATCGTCAGTAATACGGCTGTCAAAAATACTGTCATACCGCTGAATGCTGTAAGCGCAATTTTGAATGGCGGCAGCAAATTTATTCTTATCGGTGCCCCCTGTGCTATAAAAAAGTACAAGAATTTGCTGCGTAGCAAGTCTGACGCATAGTGAGTATTATTAAACGAAGGAAAACGGTAGGTAAGCAAATATAAAAATAAAACTATCGCAAAAGATATTAGGATGCACAGAAAATGT
This sequence comes from Termitinemataceae bacterium, assembly GCA_036245275.1. Taxonomy (GTDB): domain Bacteria; phylum Spirochaetota; class Spirochaetia; order Treponematales; family Breznakiellaceae; genus BTID01. Next base: position 1,134 of record BTID01000074.1, on the reverse strand, counting down.
TTAAGCTTAATATTTTCTTTTAAAATTTTTAAAAGCGCCATAATGAACAATATTACAGGTAAAGCAAAAAATCCTTGCACCGACGAAAAGGCAGAAATAATACCGCTAATACCTGCAACAACAAAGAAAAGTGTCTTTTTTGTTTTGCAGCCATAATAAAAAAAATAGAAGCTAAGCAACGAAAAGCAAGCAACCATAAAAAAAGCAAGTTGGAATCCCCAAAGAAAATTTCCGTATTGTATCAAATTGAAACAACAAAATCCCATAAAAATATCTGCTGCCAGTTTTCTATTTTGTGTATTTTTATTTTGTAAAGTGTGACGTAAATAATTTAAAAGCGTGCAATAAATTGTCACGTTAAGGATTAATGAAATATACATATTGGCTTTAGTATTAAAGTGTGTGCATAATGCACTTAGAAGGAATACTATTTTCGGAAAAAAGATAGGGTGCTCATTATGCTGGGTAAAAAATTCCTGTAATTTTATACCATGTTCCTTTACACCATTTATAAATAGAGCTAAATCCCACTCGTCCCAATCAATAACATTAACTCCAAAAACTGTAACAATTATAAATCCAAATATCACAGGAAGCAGTAATATTGTGTAACGTAGTAGTGTATGTTTTCCGCACAGTGTAAAAAAAGAGTTGATTATATTTTTAAATTTTGAAGACAAGCTGCATAAAACAATAACAAAAAAAATAGCCCCAATAATTGCCTGCAACAGAATTTTTTCATGCCACACCTGTGCTTGCAGCTTGCGGTGTGTAATAACTTGTTCACCAAACGATATAATTAGGCCGCGCACCTGCGGAATGAACAGCAATGCACAAGCAGCTATTCCCAAAATGCAAAACACAAAAATTGTGCGTTTAACTTTAAACATCATGCTTCCTTAAAATCAAAAATGATTGCTGCCCCCAAAAAGCACCGCAACAATTATTTTTTTAGGCATTTGGTATCTTCATTGTAACATATTTTACAATTTGGGTAAACGGTTTAAAGATTTTATGTTGAATATTTTCGATTTTTATTCGTGCCGTAGGGTTTAATAAAGCGCTCTGCGGCGGGGATTTTTATTTTACCTACCTTTGCAAAAATCAGCATGTCAATTATAATTAAATAAATGA
>BTID01000073.1:0-1875 GCA_036245275.1 Termitinemataceae bacterium | reverse complement strand
GTATTGACTGCTACGATGACATTCTCTGCTAGTTCCATTTGAACATTATATCAAAAATAATAAATAAATAATAGTGACCTTTTCCGGTTTGTCCGCAGGACTGGGGGTGCAACAAAAAATGATGGCAAACTGCTAAGGCAAATTGCTAAGCAAATTTAACACAGAGTAAAAGGAGGTACACAGAGGAAATTCGGAGGAAGAACAAAAAATTATTAAAGGTGCCCGAAATTCTTATTCCTCATCTTACCTCTGTGTGCCTCCGTGTTAAAATTCTTTAAATGTGCCATTAAAAATTGTTGAACCCATTTTCGCTCAAATCGCCGGATGCTTCAAAATCATTTTACAGATTAATTTTTGACACACCCATCTAACCAGGGCGAGCGCATTAAAAAAATGTGTTTCAAGTGCTAAACTAGGTCTAAATATGCTGTTTAGCGAATTTTTGTTAAATTTAGAGAAGCCTAAAAATTTTATTTTTGTCGTTATGCACTATGTTCTAGGTGCTGCCGTGCTGCTTATAATATCTTCCACAATTTGAAGCTCAGTTCTGCCTTCCAATTCGCTTTCTGCAGAAAGTGTTATGCGGTGTGGTAGAATATTTAAGGCAAGTGCTTTTAGGTCATCAGGTATAACAAAACTGCGATCTTCAATCAGTGCTTTTGCACGGGCGCAGCGCAATAAGGCTAAAGTTCCGCGGGGTCCTGCACCGGTTTGCAGGGTGCTTATATTCCTTGTAGCGCGGGTAAGGCGGCTTGCATAATCAATAATTGCATCATCAATATTTACAGTGTTAGCGGCATTCTGTATAGCGGCAAACTCTTGCGGGTTCGTTACAGCATTTATATTTGCTACAGAAAGTTTAGAGCCGGAATTTTCTGATAAAACCATGCGGGACATTTCTTTTTCTTCTTCGGCAGTAGGATACGGCACCAACACCTTCATAAGAAAACGATCTTTTTGTGCGTCCGGCAATGGATAAGTGCCCTCGTGTTCAAGCGGATTTTCTGTTGCAAGCACCATAAACGGACGGGGCAATTCATAACTAACTCCGTCTAAACTAACTTGATATTCCTGCATTGCCTCAAAAAGTGCAGACTGCGTTTTTGCAGGCGCACGGTTAATTTCGTCAGCTATCAAAATATTTGTAAAGACAGGACCTTTTTTTGTAATAAAGTTTGCACCTGTAGAATCAAGCATGATATTGCCTGTTATGTCGGACGGCATAAGATCAGGAGTGAATTGTATACGCATAGCTTGTGCGCTCAATGCCGCTGCGATACTGCGCACTAAAAGCGTCTTGCCAAGACCCGGCACACCTTCTACCAAAAGATGACCTTCGGCAATTAAAGTGATGAGTGCTTTATCTACAAGATCGGTTTGCCCAATAAATGTTTTGTGTATCTCATTTTTAATTAGACAAGTTTTTTCAGATGCTTGTGCAATTGTCAAATTATTAGTTTGCGAAGTGATATTCATAATTATTCCTTTTATTTTTCCTTTGTAAAAACTAATACGGATTCATGAAATTCTTGTAACCCGCTTATAGTAAATTTTATACGCTGTAGTGAAAAGTCATCAGGTTTTGATTCGCTGCGTACAACCTGATATGTTTCGCGTGATGCCGCTTGCCAATCTTTTGGTGCATTTTGTTTTGTATCTTGAAAGGCTTCCGATTCCGGCAGCAGTTCCAAATATTCATTGTCGTCTAACGCAAAGAAAATATATTTACCTTTTTTAGTGCGCCCTGCAGAAGTAAGAATATAAATACCGGTATCAAAAAATTGTACACTGCCTATACTGCTTAGGTATGAAGCATTAAGAAAAGCCTGTACAACTTTTGCAGTTTTTTTATTTCCTGATTTTATTACATACTTT
>BTID01000072.1:0-1938 GCA_036245275.1 Termitinemataceae bacterium | reverse complement strand
TCGGCGGATACGAAGAACCGCGTTATTTTGTGATTCGCTACGGACCGGGCTGCTGCGGCTATGACGGCACTGCAGGTTTTGAAGTCAAATGGGACAACGCCGGAGAATACCCTGAACAGGATGCATGGGTAGAAGCGTTAGGTGAATTTAAATCCTACGAAGAAGACGGCTATCCCTACTACTATATTTCGCTTTCACAGTTGGACACAAAACAAGAGCGCGGCTTGGAGTATGTGACGCAGTAAGCGGTATGGGCGGCATCTTTGCCGCCGTAAATTAAGGTAAAAAAATATGGCTGACTTTTTTTACATGTTGATAATTTTTCCTATCGTGCAGATTATAGAATTAGTCTATATTTTTGCAACCAGACTTCTCCATAACGACCGTACGGGTTTGACAATTTTAGCGTTAAGTTTTTTTGTTAGTGCCTGTACGTTGCCGCTTTATTTTATGGCGGAAAAACAGCAGCAAAAAGAGCGTGATATTTATAAAAAACTCAAACCGAAAATTGATGCTATAAAAGCTGCTTTTTCCGGTGATGAGCGTTTTATGATTTTGCAAACGTATTATCGGCAAAACAAATATCATCCGCTTTATGCGCTGCGCTCAAGTTTCAGTCTGTTAATACAGATACCCTTTTTTATTTCAGCATATACATTTTTATCGCATCTCGAATCTTTGCATGATGTCCCGTTCCTTTTTATTAAAGATTTAGGCGCTCCGGATGCGCTATTCACAAAAGGCGCATTTACACTCAACATATTACCCGTTTTGATGACGCTGGTAAATTGCATATCCGGCACGATATATACAAAAGGCTTGCGCACTCAAGATAAAATCCAAGTATACGGCATGGCGGCAATTTTTCTGATTCTGCTGTATAATTCACCGTCATGCTTAGTTTTGTATTGGCTTGCAAATAACGTTTTTTCGCTTGTAAAAAATATTCTTCAAAAAACACAAAACGCCGCAAAAATAATATATGCGGCAGCCTGTATCGGCGCTGTTAGCATCGCCGTTTTTGCGCTGTTTTTCCGTGATGGTGCAAAAATAAAAAATATAACTATCGCTTTTGTGATGCTGCTTATTATCCTGATGCCGTTGTGGCAAAAATTGTTAGCACTTTTAGAAAACCGAATAAAGCAAACTATGGCATTATCAAAAAGCGTATTTTCAAAAAAGCCGATTTTCATTGTGTCTTCAATTTTGCTGTTTTTATTGGCAGGATTGGTAATTCCCTCCGGTCTGATAGCCTCGTCTGTATCGGAGTTTTCAAATCTGGGCTCCGGCATTATTTCTCCACTTAGGTTTATTGTGTATAGTCTTTTACAGTCTGCCGGTATTTTTTTGGTATGGCCGCTTTGTATTTACTTTTTGTTCAACAATAAAGTTCGCTTTATTTTGTGCGTTCTTTCTGTTTTTATTTTATGTGTATTCGCTGTAAATACTTTTGTCTTTAGCGGAAATTACGGATTTATGATGCCGGATCTTCATCTTTCGGCTTTTAGAGTTGAATCTGTCCGGTTGCGTATTATAAATATTTTTATTTGCGGTGCTGCCTTTATTTTTGTAACTTTATTTGCGCATTCACAGAGAACAAGAAAATTAATACAGCCCTTATTCAGTGTAGGGGGAATCGCTTTTTTTCTTTTTGGACTTATAAACACAGTGAAAATCAATCGGGATTTCAAAACACTATCGCTAGAGTCAATGTCAAGCAGTCAGGTTACAGAACTTGAAAAAATCTATACATTTTCTAAGACAGGGAAAAATGTGCTTATCATAGACTTAGATCGCGGAATATCGGGATATGTTCCCTGTATATTTCAAGAAAAGCCGGAACTATTACAGCAATTTCAAGGTTTCACTTATTATCCTAATTGTATTTCTTTTGGACTTTGTACAAATTTTGGCACACCCGGAATTTTTGGAGGATAC
>BTID01000071.1:0-1982 GCA_036245275.1 Termitinemataceae bacterium | reverse complement strand
TCTGACTAAAAAGTTTTAACCGTTGATCTTTCATGCTGAACTCCGCACAGATTGATGCACTATTATCAGTAGAGCCGTCATCAATTATTATACATTCAAAGTCTGTGTATGTTTGTGCAGTAATACTTCCTAAACAACGGTGTAAATATTTTTCGCTATTGTATACAGGAACAATGATGCTAAAAAACGGCATGTACTTACACATTGTATTTTTCCTGTATAAGCTTCAAAATTTTATCTTCGTATTGGAGGTATCCAAAATCCTTAACCACAGTTTGATGTATTTTATTTTTTTTATTACGCCACTTTGTTACAAGCAGCGATATTTTTTGTATAATTGTTGCCGTATCATCTAATTCAGTGCAATCTACAATTTGAATAAAATTATAGTCTGCAAGATTATCTTTTACAGCCTCTGACGTGCCAAGAACAGGTATGCCGCAACTTAGCGCTTCAAGTGTGGACATCGAAAAACCTTCGTAACGAGTTGGAAAAAATAAAATATCTCCGCTGTTATAAAATGCGCACATATCTTTAAGTTTAACACCGGCATGAATTTTTGTATTCTTATTACCTTTGAACAAATTTATATTTTCGCTATTATTGCATGCAATATAAAGTGCATAACCGTCTATGGTTTCTATGTAGTCAGAAAGTTTTTTTAAAATATCTACACCTTTGCGAATTTCTAAACGCCCACAAAATAAAATAGTTGTTTTAGATTCGTCATGTTCATTGCTAGGAAAAAATATATTTTCATCCACAAAATTATTTAAAACTATAATTTTTTTTGCATCGGCTTTGTAATATTTTGTTATTTCCTCTTTTGCGCTTTGGCTAACGGCAATAATTTTTTTCGCCGTTCGTGAACTTTCCTTTTCCATAAAAGCAAGAAGGCGAGTGCTTATTGATCTTAGTTCCGGAATAGAATAAAGCATCCCCGCAGATGTGCCATGGTGAATACTTAAATCTGCAGGATAAAAAAAAGAATTCCATGAATTAGAAATAACAAATTTATTTCGTATAAAAAAAAGACGTAATGCAATAAAAAACGGCTGTAAGACTAAATCAAGTTTGCCAAACGAAAAACACATACGCGATATAATTTTTACTGCATATTGTTTTTCTAAAATTTCTTTTAAATAAAAAGAAACACGTTCAAGTCCGCCGGAATTGTCAACGCCGTTTAAAGAAACTATTACTATTGTCATTTAAAAATCCGGTGAAGAAAAAGCCAAAGTGATGTTGGCAGCATTTCTAACAATATATTATTTAGTTTTTCTATTTTGGTGTGATAAATAAATAAATCACGTGCTACATAACACTTACCAAATTGCTGTAAAGTCATATTTAAAAGAACATGCTCGCAAACAGATTCTGCATAATCATTCCGTGTGTTTGGCATTGTTGAGTATCGAGTGTTTTTTAAATATTTGTATTTGTAAATACCAATTCCGCCAAATGCTGACATACAAGGCGTAAATGTATTTTTTTTTAAACTGCGGGATAGTACATCGCGATTCTTTTTTAATTCATCTAACGTTAAGGCAACATACAAACTGTTATTATCCGAATATGGGACATAAGCATAATCATCATAATATCTACCAGCAATACGTTTGCTGCCAAACTGCACATACTTAACGCCGTTTGCAAAAAGTGCCGTCCAATCAGAAGGTGCGTTTTGAATAGCATCAATTATGGATTGTTCGTTAAAGTCATCAATATCAATATCAACGACGATCAACAAGTCCATATTTGTATGATATGTCTGTATATAATCCAAATACTGATTTCTAAATCCAGCCATTTTTTGGATACGTGATAAGCTTCCGCCCGGGTGCGGTTGCTCAACAGATTTTTCCGGTACAGTTTGCTCGTATGTGTCTTCCGATAAAATAACAACACCTGTAGATGATTCTTCCCACTTCCCCAATATACCTTTAGTGCCGTCTGTGCTATCATTTTCTATCACTACTACC
>BTID01000070.1:0-2046 GCA_036245275.1 Termitinemataceae bacterium | reverse complement strand
ACAGTTTTCGAAAACACACAGGCAATTAAAACAGCTTTGGAAGCAACCAATGGCGAATACCTGACGGGTAATCTTTCATTTGATGCAAGACACAATCCTGTTAAATCTGCCGTAATGGTCGAAGTTATAAAAAAAGCCGGTAAACTCAACGTTGCATACAAAACCACAGTAAATCCATAAGATAATAAGAGTGCACATCCGATTTACAATTCTTGGTTTACTTTTTATTCTGCTGTCAGCTTTCGCTGTTCCTCTGTTCGCGGAGTTTGACGGCAGATTAGAGTTCTCAGGCGGAGTGCACTACATAAAAGAAACAAATTTAATTTTAGATGATACAGAAATTACCACAAATGATTTTTCAGGTTTCGCCGGTGTTTCTGCAGTTTTCTTTTTTAACAGAATAGGCTTTGGCGAATATTGCAATATTTTCTTTCCTGTAACTTATGAAGTAACAGAAAAGCCATGCTATACTTTGAACGATTACAAATACGCTATGGGCATTGATAATCTTCTTGGCTTTTCGGTAAAAATAGTAGACGGTGCTAAATTTAAAATGCCTTTTACAATCGGCTTACATATTCTGTCGTTTACAAGTGTATTAAAAGATGAATCTGAATCACTTGTCAGGACTTCTGTGGGTATAGGCGGTAATTTATCTTTCGAGTTTTATCCGGTGGATAAGTTCTTTTTATTTTTAAGAGCATCGGGTGCGTATGATTTTTATACGCAAATAAAAAAGACCAGTGATTCCGGAATCGGTAAAACAAGATCGCTTTTCGGAGCGCCTTCTATAGGTTTTGGATTTAAATTTTAACAATTACTGTTAATTACACTTTATAACCTTGCGCTACAGCTTTTGTTATGTGATGTTTTAAAAATACATTTTCTTTTTTTATTTTATTTATTTCTAACTGTTGTGATTTTACTGTTTCTATTAAATCACCTTCGCTAAGAACACCGCTGTGCAGTAATTCTTCTACATATTCTTTTTTATTTTCAAAATCAATTTCCGCTTCCATAACAGCTTCCTGATAGCTGTCCTCTATGTTGCGCGCATCAGCAAAATCAAAATTTTCTTCCTCTTGTGATGTTAGAATTTTGTCGGCAATACGGTATATAGCTTGCGAAAGCACAGCCGCCGGCTTGTAAAGAACAACCGGCAATCGTGAAGACAAACTGATGTCTTGAACGCTGTCGCGGTACATAACACCAAGTTGTTCAAGTTGTATACCTAAATAATTTTCGCAGGAACGGCGTATCTTCATTGCTACATCGACATCTTTTGGATCATCTAACATATTGATGATAAGACGCGGTCTAAAATGATTTATAGATGTTCTGAATTTTGCTGCCGACGCAGGGTCGCGCTTTTCTATTTCTTCTAACATCTTAGGCAGATATAACATTTTTAAACCGGCACTGTCCTTTCTAAGCTGCTCTAAATATTCAAACGCCGGACTCCCTTTTTTAAAAGTGCTATACATCAAACGGAACACTGTGTTTTTTAAAAACACATAAGCATTAAGTGTTGCTGTTACTGCTGGCGAACTAACTATGATGCCGCGCCCGGAGATTAAAAAAAATTCCAAAATAGATTGATGAGTGCCCGCACCCAGATCAATTATCAATATATCTGCCTGTATAGATAATAGGTGACGTATAAGCGAATTGCGCTGCTGTATTTTTAAATTTGCAGTGCCAGGTATCTCTGCATCACCTGGTATAAAACTTAAATTAGGAATATTTGTTTGTGCAATAAGCGAGTTAAAATCAATTTTTGTGTTGTTCAAAAAATCACCAAGGCTGTTGCCTGGTTTTTGATGACCTATGATTAAATGAAGGTTAGAAGCCCCCAAATCCATATCAGCAAGCACTACTTTTTTGCCGCTCTGCGCAAAGGCAACGGCTAAGTTAGCAGCCAATAGTGAGTTTCCAACCCCGCCCTTGCCGCTTGCTATAGGTATAACCCTCATCAATTCTCCTTGCAAAACCTCTACTTATAGTATCGTAAAAAAAAGGAGCTTTCTTAATGGTGGGCGTCATATT
>BTID01000069.1:0-2079 GCA_036245275.1 Termitinemataceae bacterium | reverse complement strand
ATGTAGAAGTAAAAAATGGTGTTTTGTTATTCGGAAACGGAGCGGAAAACAATGGTAAATGAATTATATTTGCTGGGGAATGCTTTAGAAGAAGCGGATATTGCTCCGGTAGAATGGAACAGAAAATTAAAAGAGCTTCGTAAGGTGTCGGCTAAAACACCGTGTTTTAGAATTTGGATTTCAAAAAATGCATCTGTTCATACAATTGATGAGATAACCGATCAAAATATGGTAAACACATTACGCAAATGGGAGCCGAGTAATGGCAATTCTTTTCCTGCGTTTAATATGCCGGCACTTTATTCGTTTTCAAATGAACAGAATCAGAAAATTACAAATTGGATTGATGGAAAATCCGCAGCAGATATGGATGCTTTAAAATTATGGTGCAATGAAGAGTCCTGTAATTGGAAAGGTAAAGCAGTTGAAAAACTAAAAAAGTGCTTACATGATACACCTGAGCAATTAGCAACACAAATTAATAAAATTACTAAGGATAAAAACATAATTACAGAATTAATACACAGTGTAACTAAGATTGATATACACACGTTAAAAAAATCAATTAATGATTATTTGTTTAACAATCATAATAATATTAAAACAGCACTAAAATTTTTATCCGGCGATATTCAGGTTATTATTGATTTACAAGAATGGGAAGAATTTGGATATCCTGTAGCGCATGAAAAAACAATGCTGTGGATCAATACCGCATTAAACAGTGCCGACAATGACGGTATATCCGATGAAAATGCCGTTTTAATAGATGCTTTTGGTGATCGGTACGAAACTATAAATGAGCCTATGCCGAGCGTAAAATTGCCGGGCAAAGTTAGCGACGTAAAATTGCGATCTATGTTTCATGAACATCAATGTCAATTTCGATATGGTTTGATAGATGATGCTTCGTATCCGATTGGTCGAAAAAACCGTGTAAAAATAAAAAAAGCACTTGAATGGTTAAAGGAGCCGGATAAAGAAGGCAAAACATGGGGTATGGTTAGTATGGAAGAAATACTATTTGCGTATCCTTCAAAAATAGATGCTGTGCCGGCACCTTTTGCATCCTTTTTAGGGGCGTCTGCTAATGCAAATCAAGAAAGATTTGAAACTTTTGCAGAAGAAGTAATAGCAACTTTAAAGGGACGTTTTTCAAAAACCGAATGTGATTTTATTCAAATCTTTGCCATTAAAAAGATGGATAAAGCGCGCTCAAAAATAGTTTTCTATCGTGATTATGATCCGTCAAAAATGATTGCAGCGGCAAAAACATGGCAAGAAGGATGCGCCAACATTCCTGCACTTTATTTTAGTGTTTGGAAAGATAAAAAACCGCTTTCTGTAACATCGGAAATCCCCACACCATTACAAATTGCATGGGTTGTAAATGAAACATGGAAAATGGATGGCAGTAGTGCCGGAGAAGTAAAACGGGTTAATTATTATCAAGGAATAGAGTTGCTGTTTGATGATTTGGGAAGCGAAACCAAATTATATATATTGCATATATTGCTTGCTAATGTTCGAGGATTAGTGCTATATATCGGCGGTATTCTTCATTCAGGCAAAGTGATTCCGGATAAAACGAAGGGGAAAAAATATATCTTCATTATGCCGGTATTGGGATTGATGCTATACAAAAATAACTATAAAAAGGAGGATTATATGGAAAATAATCCGTATTTGATTGGACAGATACTGAAAGTATCGGATGAACTACACACACTATATTGTAAAGTAGTGCGCGACGGGGATATTCCGCCGCAATTGGCCGGAAACTCTGTTTTTATAACTGCAAGTGAAACACCGGATCAAGCATTGTCGCAATTGCGTCTGCGAATGAATCCGTATATTTCATGGGCAAAACAATATTGTACAAAAAGCATTACTGAAAAAGGAAAAGAAAGCTGGAAAGCGGGATGGTATCTTAAGTTATATGAAGATGCGGCAACGAAATTAAATTTGAACAATTTAAATGTTACGAGATTTAATGACGCAGAAAAAGCGCAAGTCTTTATAGGCTATCTTGCAGCTTTTCCCAAAAAAGAAGATATACCCGGTGATCAGGGTAAATAA
>BTID01000068.1:0-2094 GCA_036245275.1 Termitinemataceae bacterium | reverse complement strand
GATGAAAACCGTGTAGGATTACTTTTTTCGCTTACATATTACCGTAAACGGATCAATCTAGAAATTTATCACGCTCTTGCAGATGCTGTGGGCGCAACGAATTTTTTTAAGGCAATTCTGTTTTATTATCTAAAAGAAAAACACAAAGATACAATCCCTGATCATCTGCGTCTTAACACAGATGATGCGCCTGCTGATCGAAAAATTGTCAACGCATTTGATACATATTATTCAGACGAAAAATTACCCAAACGTGAAAAACAAGCAAGGGCATTTTGTTTCGGAACAGAGCGCTTTGCAGAATCGCGTTTTGGAATTATCGAAGGACATGTGTCAACTACGGCATTGTTAAAAAAAGCGCATGATCTGAATGCAAGTTTAAGCGAGATGCTTGTTAGTTTAATTATCTGTGCCTTCCATGATTCTATGAAGCGCATGGATGAAAAATTTCCTGTTACAATTACTATCCCTGTTGATTACCGGAAATATTTTTCTTCAGATTCAAAACGTAATTTTTTAGGATTATTTGACACAAGATATAATTTCAGTAAACAAGGAAAAACATTTGAAGAAGTGCTGGAAAGTGTTAAGCAAACTTTTAAAGCGCAATTGACATCAAAAAAAATGAGTGCGCAGATGAATTGGTATGCATCATTTGAACATACAGGATATATAAAAATATTGCCGCTGCCTCTAAAAACTTTGGCTATTAAAAATGTAGCTCTAAGTCAAACACGTAATGCAAGTGCGACTTTTTCTAACATCGGAACCATTAGTATGCCGCTTGAGTTATCGGAGTATATAAAATTGTTTAGTATTTTTTGCAGTGTTAAGCAACTCTACATTGGTGTTTGCTCTTTTTTAGATATTACGACAATAAGTTTTACATCGCCGTTTGTAAACACAAGTGTGCAGCGATCTTTTTATCGTGCTTTAAGTAAATTTAATATTGATGTTGAGATTGTTGCTAACCTGCCGGAGCTTGAAAAGGGGGCGCGGTAATGCTTTATTGTCATCAATGTAAAGTAAGTGTAAAAGGTGTGTTTAAATGCTGCCCGCTTTGTGCCGACGAGTTGACAGGAACAGCCGATACAAACGATGATGTTTTTCCTGTAATTATGCCGGATGCAAAACCGTTTGCGCAGTATATGAAATTTGTTTACTTTGGTGCAATTGTCGCTGCCGTTCTTTCGGTAGCTATTGATATGGCTGTACATTCTATAAGTAAACTTGGATGGTCATTATTTGTCATTGCAGGTTTTGCAAGTCTGGGACTTTCATTTTATGTTGCCGGCAAGCGGCGTTGGAATATTCCAAAAAATATTTTTTGGCTGTTATTAGTTACATCGTTATTAGAAATTGCATGGGATTATTGGACAGGCTTTAATAAATGGTCGCTTGATTATGTTATCCCTATAATGTTTAGCGCTTCGATTGTTGCCCTGTCTGTGTTTGCGCATATACGGAAACTGCGTCCTAGTGACTACATGCTGGTTTTGTTTATTATGAACATCATAAGTGTTTGCGCACTTTTACTTATTATTTTTAAACTTGTTACAGTGATAATTCCTGCATTAATATGTTTTGTTTTTTCTGTAATTTCGACAGCACGCATTGTGGTTTTTGAAGGGAAATCATTACGCGAAGAACTAAAAAGGAGAACGCATGTTTGATTCATCAATGTGGACACTGATACCGGAACAGCTTTTTTTAAATTATGTCAATGTAGAATATGATACGCGAGGTTATGCCGGCACCCACTAATAAACTTGCAATAATGCGCGGCATTCTAAGTTCCCATATAACGGCAGACATTCCGCTTTGTATGTTGCTGGTATCAAAAATCTTTTCTTTAATGATGTTTACAATTTCTAACATGGATATTTTAGCCGCGCCTAAACGCAATGCAACAATGGCGGCAAAAATTGTAAGCACACATAAAAAAAATCCTAAGCTGATTGCACGGGTGCGTTTTAGTTTGTATTCAGCAATGGGGTCGCTCATTCCTCTACATCTCCTGTGCAATTCTTAGCAATGCATTACAGATTGCAGCCGCCACATTACTGCCGCCTTTGCGTCCGCGTGCAGTTATAT
>BTID01000067.1:0-2424 GCA_036245275.1 Termitinemataceae bacterium | reverse complement strand
TAATTTTCTTAAAGAAAATAATGTTTATAATAACACACGTTTTATAATTGTCTCTGATCATGGACGAGGCGGTGTTATGCAGGACGCGCCGGAAAATATTAAAATATCCGGTGATAATACATTAGAAGCATATACAGCATTATTGATGGTAAAAGATTTTGATCAAGCCGGTCCGTTTGCTGTTGATAATACATTTATGACCAATGCTGATGTGCCGCTGCTTGCTACAGATGGAGTGATTGATAGACCTGTGAATCCTGCAACAGGTAAAGTGCTTAAAAGTAAAAAGAAAGATGGTGTTACAATCACTACATCAGATCTGTGGCAACCAATCAATCATGGAAAATTTATTTTTCGTATTGATGAAAATGAATGGCTGAATGTTCATGATGATATTTACAAAGTAGAAAATTGGAAAAAAAAAAAATAAATAAAAATAGTATAGGAATAATTAGAAATATAAAATGATCTTTTTGAATGTACTCTACATTGCTGTAATATATCCGCTTGTTAAAGTTATTGAACTTATTTATCTTTTTTCCTACCGGCTTTGCGATAACTTTTCATTGGCTGTTGTAGGCGTAAGCATAGCAGTATCCACAATGCTGCTGCCATTATATTTCTTTGCCGAAAGATTACAAAACATTGAGCGCGAAATACAAACAAAGCTTGCACCAAAAATAAAAAAGATCAAAGCAGTGTTCAGTGGTGATGAACAATATATGATGCTGCAGGCATATTACAGAGAAAATCATTATCATCCCATATATGCACTTCGCAGTACATTTGGTCTGCTGATTCAAATACCATTTTTTATAGCTGCCTATGTGTTCTTATCACACCTTGATGCTCTACAAGGTGCACATTTTATGTTTATTGCAGATATGTCAAAACCGGATGCGCTTTTTACGGTCGGCGGAATTTCTATCAATATGCTGCCAATCGCTATGACACTGATAAATATTACTGCGGGTTTTGTGTATACTACCGGTTTCCCAATTCGTGATAAAGTTCAGCTATACGGCATGGCAGCGGTGTTTCTTTTGATGTTGTATAACTCACCTGCCGGTTTGGTGCTATATTGGACATGCAATAATATATATTCACTGATAAAGAATATTTTACAAAAAACACAATACGCAAAAAGTATAATTTGGATAACGCTATCATGTGCGGCAATACTCGCTGCTGTATATCTAATTTTATTTAAAGAAGGCGCATTATTTAAACGTATTTTGGTTGCAATACTTTGCTGCATTGTGCCATTGCTTCCTGCAATATCAAAAATCTTAAAGCGGATTATTTTAAAAATAAAATCTGTTGTAAATAAAAATAATTCATTAGCGTTTCCAAAAAATCAATATTTATTTTATTTTTCGGCGGGTGTATTATTTATACTTTGCGGTATTACAATTCCTGCTTCACTTATAAATTCAAGTGTGCCGGAATTTTCGTTTGTAGAATCATTCACATCGCCATTTCCATTTATTTTTAACACGGTTTTTCAGGCTGCCGGTTTCTTTTTGTTTTGGCCAATTTGCCTATATTCTATGGCACCGCAAAAAATAAAACAGTGTTGCAACATGATTGCCCCCTCCATTGCTGTGTGTGCTGTTGTAAATACGTTTTTATTTTACAGAGACTATGGTTGGCTAACCCCTGCTCTGATTTTTTCAAATCCCGCCGCCTCCGGTATTAGAATTCCGTCAGATCAAATACTTTATATCTGCAATGCTGCCGTATTGATAGTGATATTTACTGCTGCAGTTTTTTTTGACATTGCGAAAAAATACTGTTGTGCTTTATTCGTTGCAGGCTGTGTTGTGCGTTTCGCTTTTTAGTTACGGTGTTGTTAATATAGCAAATATAAAAAATCAGTTTACTCAAATAAGCGCAGAGAAAGAATCAGATGTGCAGAAAATAGGGGAGGGGGGTAATCCTGAAATCACTCTTTCAAAAACAGCTAGGAATGTATTAATCATGATGCTTGATAGAGGTGTCTCTGACTATGTGCCTTATATTTTCGAGGAAAGACCTGACATAGAAAATGCACTAAAAGGGTTTACATATTATCCTAATACAGTTTCGTTTTCAGGCAACACATTTCTTTCAACACCTTCGTTATTTGGCGGGTATGAGTATACGCCTAAGGCTATAAATGATCGCTCTGGTGAACCGCTTGTTAATAAGTATCTTGAATCCTATACAATGCTGCCTAAATTATTTGCGGCAAATAATTTTAATGTTACATTAATTAATATGCCTATTTATGAAAGTAAAAATTTAAAGAATCATAAAAAACTAACTTTTGATTTTACAGAGCCGAACATCCAAATAAAAAAATATTACAGATGTTTATTTTGGACAATGGCTTAAAGAACATCCTGATGTTGATGTTTATTCGATACAAAAGTTGTTGCTTGA
>BTID01000066.1:0-2524 GCA_036245275.1 Termitinemataceae bacterium | reverse complement strand
AGCAATATTAAAAGACACAAAAGCATTAAGATGGGAGCCTATATTTGAAACATTGATAAACTTTAAACCAAAAATAAAAAAAATAATTGTCATCGATGAGTTTCAGTTTATAGGTATGAACTATCCGGCTTTTCCATCTGTGATACAATCAATCTGGGATACAACATTAAAAGACAAAAACATTATGATGATTTTATCGGGAAGTTTAATTTCTCTTATGCAAAGTCAAGTATTAAATTACACTAGCCCCTTATATGGCAGACGAACCGGACAAATAAAATTAAAGCAAATTTCTTTTAAATATTACAAAGAGTTTTTTCCCAAACTTTCACAGCGGGATTTGGTATTATTTTATTCTGTAACCGGAGGAGTGCCTAAATATATTGAAAGTTTTTTGGAAAGTAAAAATATTTGGGACGGCATTGAAAATAAAATACTAAACAAGCAAAGTTATTTATTTGAAGAACCTCAGTTTTTACTTTCAAAAGAAGTAAGTGAGGTTGGCAGTTATTTTTCTATTATCCGTGCCATTGCATTCGGTAACAGAAAACTAAACGCTATATCTGCAGTAATCGGTAAACGCTCTACAGATATGACAAAGTATTTAAAAGTCTTAATAGATTTAGATTTAGTTGAAAGGGAAGTTCCAATAACAGAGGACTTTCCGGAAAAAAGTAAAAAAGGATTGTATAAATTAACCGATAATTTTGTTTCGTTTTGGTTTAAGTATGTTTATATGTATGCAGCAGACCTTGAAAGAGGCGAAAAAGACTACGTGTTTGCACAGATAAAAAAATCACTTATTCCGAATCATACTGCATTTATTTATGAAGACATTTGTAAAGAAAACATGTGGGAATTGCAATCGCAAAATGTTTTTTCTTTTAAGTTCAACAAGGTCGGCAGATTTTGGGATGCCGATACTGAAATTGATATTGTTGCAATAAACAGTATTTCTAAACAACTTATTTTAGGAGAGTGCAAATTTACAACAAGCAAAAAAGGATTGGCAGTTTTAGAAAGTCTAAAACTTAAAGAAAAATATATAATAAAAAATCTGCATGGCAGCAAAACGATAAACTATGTGATATTTAGCTCAAGCGGGTTTAAGAAAGAATTAATAGACTATGCCGGAACAGATAAACGCGTTGTATTGATAACATTATAATGTATTTGGCTAAACAAACAAAAAACCTTTTTGGGGAATAATTTCTGCCTTAACATCAAACACACGGTCAAAAAATTCTTTTGTGAACACCTTATCCGGTGTTCCATCTGCTGCAATTTTTCCGTCTTTTATTGCGATTATACGGTGAGCAAATTTATTTGCAAGGTGCAAGTCGTGATGTATACCGATTACTGTTACACCTTGTTCTTTTACTGCAACATCTACAAGCTGCATCATTTCCATACGTGCTGCTATATCTAATTCGCTAAATGCTTCGTCAAGCAATAGTAGCGGAGAATGATCATTGCAGCGGTTATCAGGCAGTGCTTGCAACAAGGAACGTGCAAGAATTACGCGTTGTAATTGTCCGCCTGAAAGCTCAGTTACAGGCCGCTGTGCAAATTCCCAAACCTTTGCACTCTGCATAATTTCGCGTGCCCGTTCCAAATCTGTATCAGATGTACTTGCAAAACGCAGACGGTGCGGAAATAATCCCATAAGGACTGTTTCAAGCGCTGTATATGGAAAATTAAAATGTGTCCCTTGCGGCACAACCGATATTCTTTTTGCACGCTCAGAAGCGGAAATACTGTGAATCTTTTTTCCTGCAAAAAGAATTTGTCCATGCGTTGGTGTAAAAAATCCGCTTAATAATTGGAACAGTGTTGATTTACCTGATCCGTTAGGACCTACAAGTGCAATGTGTTCTTTGGCGTTTATGTTAAAGCTGATGTTGCAAATGACAGGATTAAGAGAGTTATATGCAAAGCTGATATTTTCTACAGATAACAAATTCATAATTCACCGGCATGTTTCTTATGCAAAAAAATGTAAATAAAAAATGGACCGCCTGCAAGTGTTGTAAGAACTCCTACCGGTATTTCGCCTGATCCTAAAAGGCGCACGCATGTGTCGGCGGCACATAACAGTAATGCGCCGCAAATTGCCGAAAGCGGAATTAAAAGGCGGTTGTCAGACGATACTGAAAAGCGCAACAGGTGCGGTACTATAAGCCCAATAAAACCAATAACGCCGCAAACTGATACACACACTGCACTGATTACGGCGGCTAATAATAAAAATAATAAGCGTGTAGTTTTTATATTGAGTCCAAGTGTTGCTGCAGTTCTGTGCCCTAGTGTTAGGACATTAAGAGATTCTGCAAAAATAGAAACGGTAATTACGGCGGCGGGAATAACGGCTAACAGTAAGGCTGCGTCATTCCAGCTTTTTGCAGAAAAACTCCCCATAAGATACAACACAATTGATGCGACATTTTCGCCTGATAACATTTTTAGAAAACTTAATCCTGCAGAAAAAAAAGAGCTTATAATAATTCCTGACATAATTAGCGAG
>BTID01000065.1:0-2571 GCA_036245275.1 Termitinemataceae bacterium | reverse complement strand
TGTTGTCCCCGAATCAAGTTGTTCATTTCCTATAATTCTGACATCGTGCATATACCCATCAAGTTCTAATTCATTTGCAACAATACCTTCTGACATTCCCCCTAAAACATTTGCTATATCCGTACTTGTTATATTTAATAAAGCCTGCGCTTTTCTGTTTGGAATAATTTTTATCTGCGGCCCCTTCTCTATTGGCTCCAAGATAATCGAGATATTACTTCCTGCGTTTTGCTTTATTTTTTCACTAATAAAAACAGCATTCTGTAATAAATTCTCATCATTGTTTTCATGATGTTTTTCGTTATTCAAATTTACAATTTTCGAATTTATGTTCGAAGATATATTATCTTTTACAACTAATTTTTGACCAGGATTTAATCCTAAAAATATTTCTGTATTATCTTGAGGAGCCTTAACTGTAGAGACAGCATTAAGTTTCAACTCACTTAATATTAATTCTAAATCCTGTATAACAGCTTGTTCGCTTGCATTATTTTTTAATGTACGGGGCTTCAATTCACAATGATACAAAACAGACTCCGCTCTGTAATCCGGATTTGAACGTAGTTTTATATCCTCAGATTCTGCACCTGCTTTACAATAAACATTTTTTATATATTGAGCTTGCGCTAGAATTGATGATACACGTTCTGTATCTTTTAAAATATATTCAAAACTTGTACCGGCAGGATAATTTAAATTTATATTTAACACCGATGCGTTCCCGACAGTTGAAAAAGTAGCGGGGCGCAATAATAACAGTACAAACCCCAATACCGTTAAAGAAGCCGCTAAGGCAAAAACGGTTTTTGTTTTTCGCAAGCCATACCGTAATACACATCTATATAAAATTTCAACAATAAATTTATTCTTAAACTGATTTTTATTTTCCTGTTGCCTAAAAAACATTTTAAACAGCACGGGTAATGCAAACTGCGAGTATATCCAGCCGGCTGTTACAGCAGACACAATTGCAATAGACAACTCTCCAAATAATGCTCCGAGTGCTCCCGGCAGAAATACAACAGGCAGAAATACTACTATTGTAGTTGCAGAGCCGCCAAAACTTGACGCACTTAGCCTTGATACACATTCACTTATTTCTACACTGCCGGGTTTTGTGTTTTCTTTTGTTTTGCAAAACGAGCGATGCAACAAATCTAAAACAATAACCGATGTATCTGAAACAAGCCCTATACCCAATGCCAGACCGCTTAAACTCATAGAGTTTAAGGATTTACCGGATATATACAAAACAATAACCGAAAATGCTGTTGATACAAGTATGGATAATGCGGCGAGTAAACTATAACGCAATGACTTAATAAAAAAAATAAGTACGAATGTTACAGCAACAAAGCCCATCACCATTGCAATAATTAAATTCATAATGCTTGTAATGATTGCAGGTACAGCATCATACACTAAACGTATTTCAATATCATTCTTAAATTGTTTGTTTGTATCATCTATAAGTTTTTTTATTTCTGCTGATAATTTTACAGGATCACTGCCGCTCCTTTTGTATATTTCTAAAGATGTTTGCGCCTGTCCGTTGTATACAAACAGACTTTTTTTCTTCGCGGCTTTTTCTCTTACCAAAGCAATATCACTTAACAATAATGAACTGCCTTGATTTTGCAAAATAATATTTTGCAATTCTAAAACACTCTCCGGTTTTCCGCTACTTAAAACTACAAGTTCAAAATCACCTTCTTTTGCATTTCCTGCCGGTAATTCCAGCGTTTCCATTGCAATGTTACTTGCGATAGCATTTAAAGTGATATGCCGCGCCGCCGCTTTTTTTATGTCAGTAATAACTTGAATCTCTTTTTTCTCGCCGCCGCTTAAAATAATGTTTCCTATATTATCTACACGACGTAATCTGTTTCGTAACTCATACTCGCAAAACCTTCGTTCAAAAAAGCTATCGTCTTTCAAAGATCGCACTGCCAAAACAGCATGAACTTCATCATTGCTGTTGCCTAATACCACGATTGGTTTTCCCGCTCCCTGCGGCAACGCTGCATAAACCGTGTCAACTGATTCACGAACCGCAATGGCAGCCTGTGCAGTGTTTATCCCCCATTTGAAATCAAGAATTATTATACTTGCTCCGCTTCGTGATATACTGCTTATGCGTTTTAACCCCTTTAAAGGCGACAAAATATCCTCTATGGGTATTGTAACAGCCCCGCGCACTTCTTCGCTTCCCATACCCGGATACGTTGTCTCTACAGTTATGCGAGGAAATGAAACTTCCGGCAGAGTGTTGATTGATAATAAACCGGCGCAGAATATTCCTCCGAATAAAATAACGAGTAAAAACATGATAACCGTTACCGGACGATCTACGCATAAGCATATAAAACGTTTCATATATTACCTTTTAAAACTTCGCTAATTGAATAGACATTACTTTATTATTCTTGTTACCGTTTGTATCCCTTAGTCCTGATGCAAAACAAAATTTAAACAAACCTGAAAAACTAGTGTTCGTTATATCACCACTAATTTCTACACAACGCAAGTTTTCTATATCAAACGGTTTTGAGATCGGATTTATATTTT
>BTID01000064.1:0-2582 GCA_036245275.1 Termitinemataceae bacterium | reverse complement strand
GGGGGGGGAGTAATTGAGGGGTTATCGTTTCGTCAAAACAATAATTTTCCAAGCCATGCTTGATGAAATCTGCATTTTCATTCGCAAGCCCATTTTTTTCAAGTAAAAGCCACTTGTCGCGAGCTTCTATAATATGATAATTTGATTTAATAACATTCCATGTTGCCGGTGTATCTAGGAACATATTACGGTTGTCTATAGTTTTGTATTCAAGCAGTATAAACCTAGGAGCGTTTTCATTCAAAAAACTCGATGCGCTTTTTTGATCAAGTTTTGCAGTGTATGCAGTATACAACTGGAACACAGGATTTGGCTGCCATCCATTCCAGTTATTCGCTGCTGCATAACTTAATTCCCACGGAAGAATTTGTATCGAATTGTTACCTATAATTTCGTTCCACTGCGTAGAGAGCACATCCTCTTGCATTGCGCTTGTCTTTAGTTCATCAAAATTAAGATAGTTTTGATACGCATGCGAAAGCGTTTGCAGATGACCAAAAAGAGAATTTTTTACAATTCCAAAACCAAGATATGTTCTAATACATAGAAAACAAATTACTGCAGACACTTGAAACATTTTTAATATCTTTTTGCTGATATTTTCAGATGAAACCAGAAATAAAAAGGCGCTTGTAAATGGCACCACTGTAAAGAAACTTAATATATGACTATCTTGTCTGACAAATCCATGTTTAAAAGCAAAAAAGATTAAAATGAACTCAAGGAAAACAACCGGAAATAAATCATTGTTCATTTTATAAAAATGGTATGCAGTGTATACAAAAATAATTATCAAAAGTATAGCCGCTGCAACATACATAATACTGCCATTATAAGCCATTACAGAGCTATATCCGCTTGCAATATCTAGTGATAGCATTATCCAAGTTATAAAGTTTGAAAATGATTTAAAGAACACTAGTATACTAAGTATTGTTAAAACGGTAAATGTAACTCCAAAATAAAGAATGTATCGTATAAATATTTTGCCTCCGGCATGTTTATCTTTTGTTAACATGTTGATTAAAAAAACTATACCTAGAATTCCTGCAAGGGCAATTGCTAAAACTGCTGTATTAAATTTTATTAATAATGACATTGCACTTAACGCACCGGCAGTTATTGTTATTATTAAAAAAGCGCGGCGGTTTTTCCGTAATTTCCAACATGCAGCAAACAAAAGGAAAAGCATTAAATTCCATGTCCATTCAAAAGAAACCATACCAGGAAATATTAAAAGAAAAAATACAAATATGTTCAGTTTTTTTACTGTAATTCCGCAATGTCTACAGTTTGTGTAAAGGGATACCACTAAAAGTGCAACGCAAAAAAAGTTTGCAAGGATACCTAGAATAATATTATTTGAATAATAAGCAGGAGCAAACAGAAATCCCAAAGGACCATACGTAAAGTAGACATCTTTACCAAGTGAATACAGATCGTTATTTGCAAGGTTATTGATCCCCCAGACCCAGGACGGATCAAGGTTTGTTCCTGCAACTGAAAAACCAAATGCAGAAGTAAAATTGAATATTGCTATTGCACTCAAAGCAAACAGCAATACTTTTGGCATATAAAGATACGCAATGGTTATAAGAAAAAACAAAACACAAGGAACAATTCCTTTTAATGACCATGATATAAATCTTTCATGCCAAATAGGCGCTTGCAGTTTGCGATGTACAATAACTTGTTCACCAAACGATATAATTAAATCGCGCACCTGCGGAATAAATAGCAGCAAACAAGCCGCTATTCCCAATATATAAATACAAATTAATTTTTTATGCATTTATGTTCTTCCTCCTGCCGCAGCCATTCTTCTATTGATGTCTTGCTGTAAAGCATTCCGTCTTCTTTGTTGCAGCCCGGGCAGTAAGCCGAAGCATTTTCCCATGCTGTTTTTGAGGCAAGCATAGAATCCCAAAATGGATAGCTGCGGCACATAAAAGGGCGTGCATTGTAAACAGTGCAGCCGTCTTTCCAAAAAATGCAATCGAATACAGATGTTTCTTTTAACGAAAGTTTTTTTTCGCCATAACCTAAATCAATGCGGCGACAATAAACTTTTTCAAATTCAAAAGGTTTCATTTTTAATTCGGCACACAACAGCGACAGATCATCTTGCGACAAAAATACATAGCCCTGCTCAAACCGGCAACATGCCGAACATCGTGTGCAAGAAAACCTCAATCCATTTTCGTAAAATCTATGGGATAAATTATTCATATTTTATAAAAAAGCCCGGCAAGCCGGGCTTTAACCGCCTGAACGCGGTATTGGTGTAGAAATTTTTGTGTAAAAAATGTCAATTTGACACTAGAATAAACCTGAAATCTTGCCTGTATTGTCAACATCGATCTTTTCAGCTGACGGTACAGGGGGTAGACCGGGCATTGTCATGATGTCGCCGGTTAAGGCTACGATAAAGCCTGCACCTGCTGAAATCTTGATGTTGCGTACTGTGAGTGTCCAGCCTTTCGGTGCGCCCTTTAGGTCAGGGTTATCGGAGAAGCTGTATTGGGTCTTTGCCATACATATAGGCACTTTGTCCATACCAAGTTTTTCGAGTTGTGCAATTT
>BTID01000063.1:0-2646 GCA_036245275.1 Termitinemataceae bacterium | reverse complement strand
AAATGCAAGGCAGAATCTCGTTACAGTGCATCTCTTGGCGCTGATTGTTTTTTGTTTGACAACAAAGAGGCAGGTAGCGGAATTCCGTTTGACTGGTCGCTGCTTAATCAAAAAAGTTTATCAAAGATGCCAGTTCCATGGTTTTTGTCAGGCGGTATTACGATAGAAAATGTGCGGCAGGCAATGACAGCAAACCCGTATTGTATTGATGTGTCAAGCGGAGCGGAAACAGACGGCGTTAAAGACAGACAAAAAATCAAGAGTCTTATACAAATAGTAAAAGGCATCTAATTTCGATTTTGCTATGAAAAATATATTTAAAAAAACCGATGATGTACATAGAAGAGGTAAAAAATGGCTCAAAAGCCGCAGTTAAACGTTGTTAGTTACGGTAAAGGAACATACATTATTATCGAAGGCAAACAAGATGCCAACCGCTTTTTTATACTACGGGAAGGTCAGGTTCAGCTTTCTAAACAGACTGAAGTTGTGCGAGAAGATGGGTTTAATACGCTAAAACCAGGTGATGTCTTTGGCGTTGTTTCTGCTATGTCGCAGCATAGCCAAATTGAATCGGCACAGGCGCTTACTAATGTGGTTGCTATTTCTGTGCCGCTTTCCGAGTTTGAGGGACTTATTCAATTCAATGCGCCTGTTGCAATGAAGATAATTCAGCAGTTCTCTAGGCGTATGCGTTTTTTAAATGATAGTTTGACACAAGTTACATCACATTCTCGTGTGCAAAAAGAGGACTCCGATTTACTCTACAGAAATGGCGAGTACTTTTTGAAGGTTGGGCAGCCAATGATGGCAATTTATGCGTTCAAACGGTATTGTGAATGTTATCCTAAAGGTCAATTTTTTGGAGAAGCAAATGAAAAAATACAAGAATTTGCAGAATTTAATAGGCCTAATTTTGTGATTGCAACCGCCCCGTTTTTACAGCAATACAAAAAGGGAAATCCGATTTTTATTGAAGGCGAACTTGGCGAAAATCTTTTTATTATTCAAAGCGGTACCGTGCGTATTTTTAAAATACTTGACGGCTCCGAAGTGATGTTGGCATTGCTTCATCAAGGTGATATTTTTGGCGAGATGGCTTTGTTGGAATCTAAGCCGCGTTCAGCCTGTGCAGTTGCATCTGATGATACAATTTTAATGACTATACAAAAACAAAACTTTGAAGGTATGGCATCGCAACAGCCGCAGATAATTTCGCGCTTAACAAAAATGTTGGCAGATAGAATTTGGTTCAGCTATAAACAGCTTAATAATGCTCTTATAAAAGATGATGCAATTCGTGGTTTTGATACACTTTTAATAAATCTTGAAAGAAATAATATTCCGGTTGTTGCCGGAAGACCTTATGACTTTAACTTTGGTATGGAAGAGTTTTTGAAAATGGCAAACATTCCAACATTTTCATCAAAGAACGTCATAAAAAAAATGATGGATAGTAAAATATTTTCTATTGTAAAAGATAAAATTCATATTTCAAATATTGAAGAACTTTCCAAGATATGTGAATATCATAGAAAAATGTTAATGCGAAGCGGAAAAATAACATCACAGTGAGAAAATGTGTTTTAGTTGACGAACGCCGCCATATTACCGGTGTTTTTGTTGTTGCCGGTATTTTACTTGTTCTGTTATGTGCTATTACGGTTTTGATTTCTACGATTTTAACTTATTATATTGGCAAAAATGAGCTGCATCTTACTGCCTTATCAAATAATTACAACATCAATAAACGATCTGCATCTGCTGCAGAAATATTTTTACATGATCTAAAATCCGATATATTTTTTTTATCGGAAATATTAGCCGGGAAACAAAACACAGAAAAGCTGATGCAGATTTTTTTTGGGCAACATCCTGATATTGGTGCGGTTATTTCGATTGACAAACAAAAAAAATCACAGTTACTGATAAACAATGGATTTTTTATCGAACGCAATATAGATTTAAATTTGCCTAAAACTTTTTTTAATACACCGGCAAATTATAAATTTGAACAGGATGCAACCGGTATGCCGGCTGGTGAGGGATTATTGATTGATGCCTCCAGCACTTTTAATGCCCATATATTTGCTTTATTTATGCAGTCTAAATCAAACGATGGTTCGTTATGTGCAGTTTTATTTTCCCCCGAAGCCTTGCTTAACATAATTGGATCGTCTAGCTATTTGCTAAATGCTTATAGTGAAGCACTTGTTTATCCTGATATGGCAAGTGATAAAGATAAAAAAGATGAAAATGTTTTTAAAAGTATTTTTTTAAAACAAGTCTTAGATAGTGCTGCAGAAACAAAACAGATAACATACACGGCGCTAGACGGCGATCAATATTTATGTACTGCTACAAGACTGGAAACAGCAAAAGTTATTGTAGTTACAGAGATTCCGTTCAAAATAATTTATGAAGGGATACAGGCATCTGCACGTAGAAATATTTTTTTGATAATTGCTGTGTTTTTTATAGGGTCATTTATTATTTGGATTTTTTACGGTAGAATGAAACACTCGCCTGTATGCGCTAAAGTGTCAGCGGAAAGTCCTATAAAACAGCCGTTATATGAAGAGTATGGGACATTTTTTTCTTCTGCAAGTTTGAATATATCAGGTAAAAATGTATCCGAAAAAAAAT
>BTID01000062.1:0-2957 GCA_036245275.1 Termitinemataceae bacterium | reverse complement strand
CAGGCACCTGTAAAAATGCAGGTTCGTGAGTAAGGGTATTTGCCAAAATACAAAATGTATTTTCTTTGTCATCTTGAATAGTAGTTATTTCCGGCAATATATCCAAGGCTATATATCCGTTAATAGTGTTGCGGGAAAGTTTACGGTTGTTCATAAAGCCGGTGCTTAACCAGTCGCCGTTGTCGTATAAAAAAGGGCGGAAAAGCGGCGGCATGCATTTAAAAATCGAAAACCGGATAAGCTTTGTGTTTAATTCATTTACCGCATTAACAATATGCAAACCTGCGTGTTCGTTTGCCCACAGTGATGCTGTGCGATCGTTAACAATATTCCGTGCTGTTATTTTGGGATAATCTTTAAATATTGAAAGGTCGGATATCCAACTGTAATTAGCCCAAGGCGGATCCGTTACACGAGTGTCATATCCTGCGTCTGAAAAAATACGCGGCAGTAACAACAATGCTTCGTTATGTTTTTCTACAAGACGATCTTTTGGGCGGTTCTGAATTTCCAGTGGTGTATATTCATAACCGCCATATATAGTAGGCACCCCGAATATTGTTGAACCGCCAAAACTAATAGTATTTGGATACCAAGTAAAACCGCTAAACACATCGTATAATTCCGGTTTTTCTTTAAGGATATATGGCACATAACCGGAAATTGCGCGGTCTAGCATAATAATAACTATATTTTTTCCGTTCTTAGAAAATTGATACGTCCCATTATATTTGCTCCGGTTCAAAAACCTGCTGTTGCTTTCACGTATTGCTAAGGCAATGTATTCACTTTGAACTTTTACAACACTAAAAATGCCCGATGCAAGAAATGCGGATGCAATAATACTGTAAAGCGGCGGAACAATTTTATGGCATATAACAGGAAAGCGGAAAAAACAAACCATCAATAGCACAATAAGCACCGCCGCAAGCGTGGAGATCAATTTAAACAATGTTGACGGAATTACCAATTCAGGGTTAGAAAAATTCAGGATGTTTGATATGTCGCCATACGCACCATGGAACACAAACACATTGATAGCAGCTATGGGAAGCATGGCACCAAAAAGCAATGCAAGTAAAGTTTGACCACGTTTTTTAGAGATAAAATAAATGCAAGTGCCCCAAAACAAAAGACCTGCAGCCTGCAATACCGTGTTTGCAATAAAGGGCAATGGGGAACTGTATGGTTTTATAAATGAAAATTCCTGTGGCGACGAGGCAATCAAACCAGATGGGATAACCAAACCAGTAATCAGGAAAAGAGATGTGATTGCTAAAAAGAATAAGTAGCTGCGGCTTTTTGTGCTGTTTTGTAAATGATGATATTGTAAATCAAAACGGCGGGCAATGGTGGGTGTGAATTTAATAAATATGCAAAGTGCAATGACAGCTGCACTAATAACGCTGCGTTTTAATAATGCACCTTGATGAAAAAATAAGACATATATACTTAAGGCAAGAGAGCTAGCACATACACACCGAAGGCAATCTTGTTTGCATAACGTGTTTTTTGAACAATATTTTTTACAAGCGAAAAAATATTGTTCAGTGTCCAATATACTACCAATCCTGCAGGTGAGTTATACAACAGCACTAAAAATAAAAGTGCCATTACATATAACTGTATTTTTTCTTTTACAGGAAACCCTTTTGTGTAAACAACAGCGGAAATAACATTTATCGCTGTCATAAGAACAGGCAGAAAGTTGACGTTAAATCCGCCTATTGAAAACAGCCCGTCAGGTGCGCCAAGATCGTTTATAAAAATAAAGCGGACACCGTTAATTGCTTCAAGATGCGATATGTAATGATATGCAGCAATAAAAAAAGGAATCTGTATAAGCAAACCAAAACTACTGCGCAAGCCATACACGGGGTGATAGTGATTCTGCCGGTAAAATGCCGAAAGAATCATATATTGTTCATCGCCCTTAAAAGCAGTTTTTATTTTGGATATTTTTGCGGCAAGACGAAATTGGATTTCTCTTTCCGCGATCTGCAACTTTTCTGCTGCAAAATAGAGCGGCAATATAAATATCGATACACTTATGCTTACACCGCACAAAGCAATAGCATTACTTTCAAATATGCGTTGCACAAACAAAAAACACAACTCTATTAGTTGCTCGACAGGATATATGATGATGTTGTATAGAATGTTAAGCATACATTGTATTTTTATTTTAGTATATTCCGCAATTTACGAATCAGATGAGCTATAAAACGGGCAAGTGTATAGTTACCTGTTTCTGCCCATGTTAATAAAATGTATTTTTTTAAACCGTATTTTTTTAAATAATCTTCCCCGTTATTGCCAACAAGAGTAAGAGGTAAAAGTGATCTGTATTCTTTTTTATTAAACAATCCATCACTAAGCATTTCAAATTTTTCGCATACCGTAAAAAAATTGTATTCACCAGTACACAAATATTCTCTGTTGTAGCGCTTTAACAATGCATCAATTTCTTTAAGAAATTTAATTCGCGAATAATGTTTTTCTTTTGTTATTATATGAGTAAGTGAAGATAGATTATAAGAATAGTGATAATATGCTTTATTTAAATAGCACGCAAATGGCATGTTAAGAAACAATTCTAGCACTGCTAGAGTATCTTCGCCGTAAACAATATCCTGCGCATAGACAATATTATACAATGAATATAGTTGATGACGAACAGCAATGAACCAAATATATGCATTTAATCGTCCCTGCAATATATCATTAAGTATAGAATTGGCATCTTTTGCCGGATCAATAGCAAGATCGCGATATAATTCCCGACCTCGCGGAGTTCCTTCATAAAAATCAAAAAAAAGTATATCGCAATTTGTTTCGGTAATTTTTTTGTGAATATCGTGCAGCATATCAGATTCGATCCAATCGTCGCTATCCACATGCAAAGAGTATGAACCGCATGCTTTGCTAATTCCATATTGACGTGCAGCACCTATGCC
>BTID01000061.1:0-2991 GCA_036245275.1 Termitinemataceae bacterium | reverse complement strand
GTCCCGGCATGATGTGGGATGAATATAACGCACAGTATATCCTAACCCTTAGGTCGCAGGTAGAGAGCAAAATATGGGTGCATTACAAAAAATCAGCTTAAAAAACCCATGAAAAAAAGATGCACCCTATTGACAGTGAAGTGTAACAGAAAGCTGCTACAGCGAAACACGTTGAAACTGGTTTTTAACTGGAATAATCTCAAATTTAGAATTCAGACGCGCGGCAGCAGTCTTTTTAAAGATTTTTTAACAAACAGCTTATGCCATAACTTAGCAATCCGCCAAAAAGTCCTATCCAGCCGTAGAATATAAGCTTGCGAAAATATGTGCCTGCAAATTTATAAAACATTTTTTCTACTTGCCGCGGGTGCATTGCGTTAATTTCACGTTCAACAACATTTTGTACATCGATTGCATTTATGATATTGCTAAAATTATGCCCGCAAGATTCAATAGCCGCATTAAGAAAGTAGTCTGCGCAAAGTGCATCTTTTGTTTCTTTTGTTAATGCATTATTGATGTTCATTACAAGTTGCTTTATTTGCGGAATAATACTGCCGGCTATTGAGTCTATCGGGTCTATTGAATAGCCGTCAACAAATAATTTTAAATCTTTTTGCAAAATTGATTCATCATAAAAATTTTTGTTACTTAATATGATGTCCAAAATATTTTCTATTGCATCTTTAGCAGTATCCATTACTTTACCGTCTTTTTTTAAGAGTGTAATTATATTGGAAATTTCTTTATCAGTTTCTATAGATTTTAATAAATCCGCAAGAGGCACATCGTTTGCTATTTTTGTTAGCAGCATTTTTATAGAGGAGTTAAGCGCAATGGAAAATTCTTTTGTTTTCATTCTGTTATTAAGCGCATCAATTCCGGCAAGCAATGGTTTATCTACTGCAGCAAGCAGATCGTCAATGCTTGATATATTCAGAATTTTACAAAGATTATAAATTGGTACTTTTGAATAATTACCAACTATAATTTCTACAAAACGCAAAATACTTATACTTACGGCCGGTGATTGCGCAATTAAAGTAAGCGTTTCTGTTAACCTATCACGTTTAAAAGATTCGTTGTTAAACCCTAGTGCAGAAAGTTTGTTGTCCAACAGCGTGTTGGTGATAGTAACAAAATATGTTTTTTTTGTTTCAAAGAATTTGACAAGGTCTTCGTCAATCAACATATCTACGATACGTGAAATATGAGAATTTGTATCCGTTAAAAATGCCAGCCCTTTAATTAGCATGGGTGCTTCATTTACTTTCGCCTGTATTGCATATTTAATTTCGTTTCTATGTTTGCCGATTTCTTTTACCAATGTATTTATAATAGCACCGATATTTTTTTCGATTAAACCGGATAATGCACCGTTAAACAGATCATGTAATTGTGTGTCAGGATCGAATTCCTGTTTTTGTATATAATCAACAATATCGGGCATAGCCTTAGTTATAAGAGCAGTTATTCTATCTGAAATTATTACGGAAAATGCTGATATATTTTTTGCGCCGGCAAGGTCTTCAAAAGAATTATTGTTTATATACGACACAAAAATATCATTTTGTTTTGCAAGCATAGCTTTAATTGATGTAATTGATAACGATCCAAACAATTTATTTATGCTGTCATTTATTAGACAGGATAAACCGCAAATAACATCAGGGGACGATGAAAGGTTTTTTTCTTCTGTCCCGCTTGCGATCTCATTTTGTATAAAATTATTAATATATGAGCTTATATCTGCATCATTCAGTTTTTTAATTATAGCAATTTTTATTGCAGGTATAAGTGTTTTTAGCATGCCTGTTTCTACGGCATCTTTTATAAGTTTACAAATCAGTGATGCTATATCATTTGAATTATCGTTTATATATTTTTTAATAGACTTGTATATAAAAACTGAAACAGAATTTGCTCTTTGTTCATTTTGTAAAAAAGTATCAATCATTTTATAATTTGAATTAGAAATACTTTCTTTTAAACTTTGTTTAACTGTGTTTTTATTTTTAATAAATTCGTTTTGCAATGCTTGATCATTTAGCGTTTTGTTTTGAACAAACTTAGCAATGTTTTTAGCGAATTCTGATTTCTTAGCGGCAACAACTCCAACAAATGGCGAAAATTTAAATCCGGCGGCACTCTTATACGGTTTGAACAACATTCTAATAGCTATAGCATTAGTCCCCATACCTACAAATGAAAATATAATCCCATATATGGGAAACATATACCAAACAGCATTATTAGGCACATTAAACATTGCTGCAAGCCAAACTGAAATTCCGCCGATTATTGCACCTAACGCCAGTCCTATAAAATTAATTGGTTTTAGTTCCTTGCCCATAAAGTCTTCTACCATTTCGTTAATTTCATTTGAGTTGTGTTTACTTAACTCTTTATTAACAATGCCGGAAACTTGGCCGCTTAAAAGGCTATCTAAATGTTGAACAATAAGATCCAAAATCCCCTCCGCGCATCTTTCGTACACCGCATCATTTTGAGCAATCTTATAAATATCGTTAAGTTGATGGTGCTTATTTTTTTGCCACAATGATTTTAAATCAATGTTAATCTTTTCAAGAGGCGATGCAATAGACAGATCGAATAATTCTGCAATCTTTTTTGAACATAACTTATGTCCAATATTTATTATATTTTCTTCAACAGAATTTTTGTTTAATTTAATATTATCTATTTTGATATTACTTATATTGTCTGCACAAG
This sequence comes from Termitinemataceae bacterium, assembly GCA_036245275.1. GTDB lineage: Bacteria > Spirochaetota > Spirochaetia > Treponematales > Breznakiellaceae > BTID01. The sequence goes on along the minus strand of BTID01000061.1, from coordinate 258 downwards.
CTGTAGTTAGCGCGGCCTTTAATTTGTCTGTATAAATATAATTTGTTTTTACTTTTTCAAAAACAGTAGGCATAACTTTTGTTTTTACTGCAGAAAGATTTATACTGTCAATAGAATCTGCAATTCTTTTGTTTAAATATTCATCTAAAAAATATAGTTTTTGCTGCGGTAAATCACGAACGTTATGTGCAATAATATCAACAATAATTTTTGCAGTTATAATGTTTTTATCGCAAGCACTTGTTATTATTTCGCCTA
>BTID01000060.1:0-3337 GCA_036245275.1 Termitinemataceae bacterium | reverse complement strand
TAAATAATAAATAATATGATTTTAAATTTGTATTAAAGCCTATTAAAAAGACACCCCACTTTTTCCACAAAAAAACAATCAACACCAAAACAACAATTACGCATAACACAATTGTTGTAATAAGCCAAAATGTTCCGGCTGCTGCAAGCGGTAATGCCGGAGGAGAGAGCGCCATAGAACCGTTACCGGAATCGATTAACGAAGCTATTTGAACTTGTATGCCTGTAAATTTTTCAGAGCCTACCATAATAACAGGCAGAGTTACCGTACCCGTTCTGTATGCCTGAAAATCAATAATTAAATTTTTGCCGTCTTTATCTAACTCCATATTTTTTATAACGATTTCAACGTTAACAGGATGACTTTGGATCTGGGAAGTGCCGTCAGGATATGTTTGCTCTGTTTGATTTTCCGTATCTTGCATCATGCTAACCTTTGCATCTTTTTGTATTGATAATAACTGCGGCAATGGATAGACAAGACGTGCTTTGTCACCTACATAAACTGTTTGCGGAATCTGATACTGACCGGCAACTATATCCTGTTTGTTACTCTGCGCAAAAGCAGTGCTTGCAATAAAAAAAACAAATAACATAAAACACCCCGCCGCAGAGCAGACGGATATTTTTGTTCTATCAAAGAATTGCATTGTGTGTTTAATCGAATTTTTATGCATGCTTTTTTAATCTTCCTTGAAAAAAATTGCGCATAACTGTAACTGTATCCTGTGTCGTAGAAAGTTCAAGCGTAGCCGTTCCTCTGCGGCGGCACAATGATTGCCATTGCATTGTCCGCTCTGCAGCACACATACTCCACGCATTACGGAATGACGAAAAACTTGTGCCTGCATTTATTATTTTATTTGTTTCCGGATCTTCTATTGTTACAAGACCTACGTTTGGAATTTCGCAATCTAACGGATCTACAATTCTTATTGCGATAAAGTCATGTTTTCTTGAAAGCTGACCTAATTCCTTTTCCCAGCCTGTGCAAAGAAAATCAGAAACGATAATTACAAGACTGCGCCGTTTTAAAAGCCTTCCGGCACCTGCAATTGCCGAGCTTAAACCGCTGCCTTTTGCCAAAGGCTTTGTCTGCAATGCCGAGCTGATTATTGCCATTGTATGGCTTCTGCCTTTACGCGGACGAAAAATCTGGCGCGGCGCGGCGTCAAAAAAAACTGCACCAAAACGCTGACCTGCTTGCTCTGCAGAAAACCCCAGCAAAGCTGCAGTCAATACAGCCTGATCAAAACGTGTCATAGCTTCTTGTGTGCCGGCAGCGCCGCCTGCAAACATAGAAGCAGAACAATCAAGAACCACATACACTGTAAGCTCCCGTTCTTCGCGGTACAACTTTACATAAGGCGTACCAAAGCGTGCAGTTACATTCCTGTCTATTGCGCGAATATCATCGCCTTGTTCATAACGGCGCACTTCTTCAAATTCAATTCCTTCGCCGCGGAACACCGAGCGGAAATCGCCTGACAAGAGGTCCTCTGCCAGAGCAGAGGCAACGATTGGGAATGTATTTATTTTTCTTAAAAGCTCACTTCTTTCCAAACTATGATTCCTTATGATATAAAGACTGTTCCTCTCTGTTCACCTGCTAAAAGTTTTGTAAGCGGAGAAGGTTTTCCGCGTGTTAATATTGTAGGTATGCCCCATTCTAATGCTTCCTTTGCCGCACTGATTTTTGTTGCAACGCCGCCTGTGCCGAAAAATCCTGTACCTTCTGTTGATATTGTGCTTTGCAGTGAATCAATGTCAGTTACAGTTTCTATAAAAACGGCATCGTTATTTGTGTTGGGGTTTTTATCAAAAAGACCGTCAATATCACTAAAAAGCACAAGCAAGTCGGCACTCCACAGAATAGCAGACTGCGCCGCCAGTGTATCGTTATCACCTATTTTTATTTCTTCAACACAAACAGAATCGTTTTCATTGATGATAGGAATTATGCCTTCATCAATGAGTGTAAAGATCGTATTGCGCATATTTAATGTGCGGCTTTTATCTCTAAAGTCATCGCGTGTTAAAAGAATTTGTGCAACATGAATTCCATGTACTGAAAATGCTTTTTGCCAACTTGTCATAAGTTCAACTTGTCCTACGGCACACAATGCCTGTCTGTAGTGAATATCTTTTTTACGCTCAAACCGCTGCATTGTAGAAAGTCCTGCCGCCTGAGCGCCGGAAGAAACAATTACAACATGCTTACCGCTTTGTAATAGTGCGGCACACTCTGCGGCAAAATCATTAAAATATGCAAAATCAATTTTTCCGCCTGTGTTTGCAAGCGTGCTTGATCCGAATTTAAAAACAATTTTACGTGATTTTTGCAGCAACATTTTGACCATATATAATTTTATATAAAAACAAAAAAATATTTAAGAGCATTCAATAATTCACAATTTAGCAATTAAATAATTAAATAATTGTTATTCACAAAATAATTGTTTTTTGTATAGGAGATAATTCTAAATTCCGATAATCATACAATGCGTAAAATAAAAAATATATACCTGATAGCCTTTTTTTTATTACTAAGCCGGACAGTGTGCGCCCAAACAGGCGGCACTATGCAATATGCTGATAGCAATTCTGCACAAGCAATGAGCGCCATAACCGGAACTTTTGATTGGCAGAAAATGAATATAAGAGCTTCAGTAAATGTTAATTTATCAAAGACAAAAATCCGCCATCCTACAGGCAGAATACAGGCAGAAGAAATTCTTGGATATGAATACATGGAAAAAATGCTTCCTGTTATACTTTCTGTACAGGTTGATTCATCTGCATCATTAGGTGATTTGGTTGATGGCGGATATATTTCACTTGCAGTTGTTGAGGAGTTTGCCGCATCTGCAAAGCATCTGAGTGCTCATTATACACCGGATCTAAAATCAATATCATCATCGTATACATTTAATCTAAAAGATATTAGTGCATATTTCCGTAATTCCGGAAAGAAGGCTGCAATGTTAAGTCCGCTTGCAACTATTTCGACAACTGATTATACAGGCATAATTATTATTGCAAACGAAAAGCTTCCTGTTCATGGCAAGTATAATACGGCAAATATTGTTCCATGTATTTTCCCAAAAATTTGGGATACGGAAATGAATTTAATTTTTGATAAAAGTATGGCAGACCAAGATATTAACAATGAAATGGCACTTATTAGCTGGACAAGTGCAGATAAAATATTTCAAAACACACCATCCGGTATTGATCCGGAATTAGCAAAAATTGTAGGACATAATCCGCTTAGGATAATAGCAAGTGAAGTTTTTGGTATAACACCGACAGATCCTGCTGCAAAAGTTTGGACTGTC
>BTID01000059.1:0-3898 GCA_036245275.1 Termitinemataceae bacterium | reverse complement strand
GGGTTTGTCTACAATTTTGTTTACTTCTTTTGATTCATATTCTTTTTTTCTAAATGAACAAAACTCAACAGCTAACGCAATAATTTTAATGGGAATTTTTGCACTTGTTATTCAAGGCGTACTTATTGTAGTGGTAAAAAACAGATCGTTTTTTTCTTTTATTTCACCTACCATTCTTTTTTTTATATTTTCGTTTGGTTCTGTTTATGTAAATGATCTACGTTATATATTTGTTGCAAATACTACTATTTGTGTTGTTGCCGCTTTATATAACCGTCCCAAAAGTTTGTTTTGGTTTGTAGTAATTTCAAATATTGTAATATTTTTAGAAGTGTTGTTAGGTATTTTTGAAAACAGCGTTTTGGGATTTGATAACAACGGTACAATATACCTTCATTGGGGAATGTATTTATGTTCATCAGTTTTTATTTTTATAATCACATCATTTGCAAAAGAAAAAAGCTCCCAAAACATAAAAAGCAGTGATCAATTAAATACAGTAATGACAAGCTCTGCAAACTACATAGCCCTGTTAGACGAAAAAGATTGTATAATTATGATAAGCAATCTGTTTGTAAAGTTAGGTAAGCTGCAAACACCGGATAGTGTTATAGGCATACCGATTATTGATATTCTTCCTGATACAGAATTTAAGCTTTATATTGGTCATATCATCAATGCAGATGATGAATATCACGGTTTAAAAAATATAAATATCGGCGGTGAATTGCGTACTTTAAAAATTGTTTGTACTAAATTTAAAGGCACTACTGTAGGTAAACTTCTTTACATGAATGATATAACATCGGAAATTACAGCAAGGGAAGCAGACGAAGCAAATAAATCAAAAAGTCAATTCTTAGCGCAGATGAGCCATGAGATACGTACGCCAATGAATACTATACTGGGTATGAGCGAATTAATGCGTACAGATAATTTAGATTCAACACAGTTGGGATACTTTGACGACATAAAGAAAATGAGTAAAGCGTTGCTAGGATTAATAAATGATATTTTAGATTTTTCTAAAATTGAATCTGGCAAGTTTGAATTAGCACCTGATCATTTTAACTTATATGCATTATATGACAACGTAAGTTCTTTAAATAAATTTGTTGCAGAAAGTAAAGATCTGCAATTTTCGACAAGTTTTTCAGATAGTCTGCCGGAAGTTGTTTTTGCAGATGAAATCCGTATGCGTCAAGTTTGGACAAATATAATAAACAATGCCATAAAATACACACGCGAGGGTAAAGTTGCTTTTGATGTATACAATGAAAAAATAAACGGACAACATTTTATTACATCTAAAATTTCTGATACAGGAATAGGAATAAAAGAAACTGATATTCCAAAAATGTTCAACTCATTCCAACAATTTGATCAGGAAAAAAACAAAGCAATTACCGGTACCGGTTTGGGACTTGCCATTACAAAACAATTAATAGAGCTTATGAATGGCAGCCTTGAAGTACAAAGTGTGTACGGCGAAGGAACAACTTTTATTGTCCGCTTTCCGCTGATAGAAGGTAATTATGAAAAAGTTGATAAAAATAGCACATCAGATATTATTATGCAGGCAACTTCTGATACAAAGGTTTTAGTTGTAGATGATACAGAAGTAAATTTGCGTGTTGCTAAAGGCTTCCTGCAAAAGTTCAATATAGAACCGGATACAGTAGAAAGCGGAGAAGAAGCAATAAAGCTTGTAAAAAATAAAAAATATGATATTGTGTTTATGGATCACATGATGCCGGGTATGGACGGCATTGAAACAACAATCAATATACGGAACATGGGCGAAAAGTATAAATCACTTGTCATTATAGCGTTAAGCGCAAATGCTGTCTCCGGCATGAAAGAAATGTTCATGTCATCAGGCATGAATGATTTTATTAGCAAACCTATACAGATTGGTGTTTTAAATAATATCTTACTAAGGTGGTTACCAAAAGAAAAAATTATAGCATCTGCAAACAATGATATTGTATTACGTCCCCTTAATTCTGATCGTAGAAAAAAAGAACGCAGAAAACGTTACGACAGACGTATAGAGTATCAAAACAGAATAGAAAAAATGGAAATGCACTCACGTAATATAAAAAATTTTTCGTTTAGATCGGCACTAAAGAATGCCGGCTCTATTGAAACTTTTTTAGATGTGCTTGGCGTATTTGTAAAAACTGTTCCGCCTCTTTTAGATCAAATTGCTACAGAAAATTTATTTACAACTATTTCATTAAATTATTACATTGTTTTAGTACACGGTATAAAAAGCTCAGTCCGTCTTTTAGGTGCCGACAGTTTAGGAAAGACGGCAGAAACGCTTGAATTAGCCGGAAAAGAAAATAATATAGATTTTATTAAAAACAATAATTCAGATTTTATACAAGCTGCAAAAATGCTAGCCGCAGGGTTTGCGGACTTTTTAAAAAGAATAAGTGAACAGGAAAAAAAACCTGTAAAAGACAAACCCGATGTCGAATTATTAGAACATCTAAAAAAAGCTTGCCTGCAATTTGATATAGCCCGCATAGATAACATACTTGAAGAACTATCCAAGTATGAATACACAGAAGATCCGGATTTGATTGCAAGTATTAAAAAGCTGCTTACAGCTTCTGAATTTGAGGAAATTGCAAAAATGATTTAGAACAACTGTTGCTGTGCTGCTTGCAAACTGAATGTGCAATAAACTATAATTAAAAGGGACATACAATTGAAAAATAAAAAAAAATTACTTACTATTGTTACTTTTGCATTTGTTTTACTGCTGATTGTTTTTTTAATATTGACACCGGCCGATTTCTTTAAAATAAAAAAAGATGAATTTAAAGAAGATCGTCTTTTAACAGCTCCTGCAACATATAGTAATAAACCTGATACAAACATGGATCGTAGCCAAGCGGCATTTGAAGTTGCACAAAAACCGCGTATTGATTTAGACGAAGGCGAAGTTATTGTAACTGTGTTAAACGATTCTTTTGACGGCGATACAAGCGAAGAACAAGTTATTGCATACCGCAATTTAAAAGCAGCAAACACACCTGTATATATTACTTTTGTTGATTATGATGCTGCACAAAAAAAATACAACCGCCTGTGGAGTGCTGCAACAGAAATTACACAAACAGCTACAATTTCTTTGTATTCAGAAGACCTTGTAGGCGACCGATCAAAATGTATCATCGTTACCGGTATGAACAGTGCCAGCGAACGCATAATGGATGTGTACCGCAATATAGATATTGCAGAAAGCGCAAACGGAAATGCAGCTTCTTCTACAAATAATATGAAAAAAATTGCATCAATAAAAATTGACGGCACCATATCACTCGTCGAAACTGAACGCACCCAAGCGTATCATCTTGGAATGACTACAGGGGCAAGCTATAAAATATCTGTTCATGGCAGGGATACAGCATCATCAAATCCTATGGATCAAATAGAAATAATTTATTCATACAATCCTGAACGCAATTACTACGAACAAAGCAGCGTAAAACATATACCGGGTCTCCATATAGAAACACGGAAACTGCGCGATCTTTTAAACGGCAATGCAAAAGAGTTTGAAGAATTTATCGAAGGATTGTGGTACCACATAAACTATGACGGAACTGTAGATAACGACCGTTATGTTTATTTTGATATAAATGATCGCGAAGTAGTGTTTTATGACGAAGATACACAACAAGTGTATAATTGGATTGGTTCTACATCTACACGTTACGGTTTGTATATTTCCAGTCAAAACATTTCTGTTGCAACACTGCGCAGAATTATGGATATTGAATTAGAATCATTAGAAAGCATCCGCATAAAAGTTTTTGAAGATGTCCACATGAAAATATTAATTGACGCACCATGGGACGGCTCGTACAAAAAAGCAAAGTAT
>BTID01000058.1:0-4165 GCA_036245275.1 Termitinemataceae bacterium | reverse complement strand
AATGCACGCATCATGTTTCCGATGATCTCCAGTGTTGATGAGCTTAATTCTGCACTGGATCTTTTAGAGGATGCAAAAGCAGAATGTCATAAGGCAAATATTCCTATTGATGATAATATCAAAACCGGCATTATGATCGAGGTGCCTTCTGCAGCTATTACTGCCGACATCCTTGCAAAGAAATGCGATTTCTTTTCGATAGGTACAAACGATCTTATGCAGTATAGTCTTGCAATAGATCGCGGAAACGAAAAGGTTTCTTACCTTGCAAATAATTTGCAGCCCTCTATTTTGAGGCTTATTAAAAATACAATTGATTGTGCACATAAAGCCGGTATACAAGTTTCGATTTGCGGCGAATTGGCTGCCGACCCTGTTGTATGCCCAATTCTTATAGGTTTTGGTTTGGATGCTTTTAGTATGAGTGCAACACTTATACCGGTAATCAAACATAAAATACGCAGCTGTAATTTTAACGACTGCAAGAAACTTGCTGCGCAGGCTTTAAAATGCGGCAGTTGGAAAGACATTAAAGCACTTGTAAGCTGCGAGCAGGCGGCAACAAAAAAATTAATACATGCATAATAATATAATCAATTATGACTCCCCGCTTTCCATAAAAAAATATTTAGATGAACATAAAATGTGCGCACAAAAAAAATTCGGACAAAATTTTTTAATATCGCATACAGCACGTCAGAGATTAATTGATGCGCTGGATTTTCAACCGGATGATCCGGTTTGGGAAGTAGGGCCCGGTTTAGGTGCAGTAACTTCGCTTTTGCTGGAATGCCGTGCGCACGTTACAGCTTTTGAACTTGACAGGGGGTTTTGCCAGTCGCTAAAAGAATTTTTCGGCAGCGAAGATAACTTTACACTTGTCGAAGGTGATTTTTTAAAAACATTCCGGCAGCAGCCGAATTTGCCTGATTTTATTTTAGGAAACCTGCCTTATAATATTGCTGCAACACTTATTGCAGGTTTAATCGAATCAGGATTTTTTTTTAAGCGCTCAGTCTTTACCGTGCAAAAAGAGACGGCGGCGCGTATGTGTGCAAAAGCCGGAACAAAAGATTATTCATCGCTATCAGTTTTGTGTGCTTCACATTATGATGTTAGCCAAATTTGTATATTAGGCGGCGCTCAATTTTATCCGCCGCCTAATGTTGATTCAGCCTGTGTCTTGTTCCGCCAGTTACCTGATAGCATGCAAAAACAAATACCGCAGTTTTTTTATAAGCTTGTTAGATCGTTGTTTGCCAACCGCAGAAAAACCGTGCAAAATAATCTTGCAGTGTTTTTATCGCATAACTCCAATATTATTACAGCTAACCAACAATTAAAAATAACCGCAGCAGATATTCTAGCTAAAGCAAATATAAAAATAACCGAGCGTGCAGAGAATTTAAATCTTGAGAGCTTTTTGCGGATTGCAGAGGTGCTAGAAAAGAATTTTTATTGAAAAGAATATTGAAAAGAATTTGTTGACAACAATGATATATCAATTCATCGTAAATTTAATACTGAAATTAAATCGATCACATTCTGTGTAAAATAATCTAACTGAATTTTTTCTACTTCAATGGGTAACTGTATATAGTCGAATATTTCAAAAATATCTTCATCGCTTAACTTTTTGCATCCGGTATCCAAAATTATAATTTTATCGTTTACACCCAAGTTAATACGCGCAGTAACCGGATCCCAGCCATTGCCGTTTTTGCCTTCAAAAATATCTTTCCAAAATTCTATCCAACCGCTTGTCATAAAATGTACGTTCAAGCCTTGTTCCAATTCCGCTTTTTTTTCTTTGCTTAAAAACACATCGATACAATTTGGAAATTTAAAATACACAGACCTTTGCGGTTTTGCAATATCTTCCATTTGCGGATGACACATAGAACCGTACATTAAAATGGTATTTACTTTAGAGCAAACGGCACTGTTAATTCCTTCTTTTAATTTATTGTTATCATCATGCAATGCAGATGCAACATAGTTTACATGCAATGAATATTCTGGAAATTCTTTTTCTAATTTTGGTATAATTTTTTCCAACTCCGGTTTAAATATACCGCAGCATATAATGTTCATATCCATAGGTTTCCTTTGATTTCCAATGCAATTTCATTTTGTGTTTTTGCTTCGGCATTGATCGTAATATCAGCCCATTCTTTATACCGGCATGCCCTATCATCATGTAATTTTTTATGAGCAGCCTGCGGATCATCACATTCTAAAAACGGCGGCAGACTTCCTGTTTTTTTTGAGTTCTGCAGAATTCTTTTATAAGCTGTTTCTGCAGAAATTTCTAAATACACAACAACGGCAGGTGTGCCTGTTATGATTGTTTTTGCAGCCTCGTTATCAATAATGCCGCCGCCTGTAGAAATAATTATTGGGGAATCAGTATTTGTAAAAATATTTTTTAAACATTCTGCTTCTGCCGCCCTAAAAACCTCCGCACCTTCTTTGTAGATTTCGCGGACAGTCTTCTTGTAAACTTCTTCTATTTTTTTATCGATGTCTATAAACGCTACCTTTATAATATTCTGCAATGCGCTACCCGCAGAAGTTTTTCCGCAATGTTTAGCACCTACAAGTATGATTCGTTGCGCCTTTATCATTTCATTTTCCGCTGTAAACATCACTATGCATTGGATAACCATTTTCGATCAGCATAGTGTAAAACAAATGCAAAGGCAATCCTACAACAGAACTGTAAGAGCCTTCTATTTTTTTTACAAAACATGCGCCGACACCTTGTATTTTATAAGAACCGGCGGAACCTTGCCACTCACCTAAATCCAAATACCATTGTAAATCTTCTTCTGAAAAAGGAACAAAACTAATTGTGCTGCGGCAAATGCGGCAATCTGTATTTTTTGTTCTGCCGTTGTATAATGCACACGCTGTCCACACTTCGTGTTCACGTCCTGAAAGTTTTTTTAATGTAGATTCTGCTTGTACTCTATCTGCGCTTTTACCGAATATTTCGTTGTCAAGCGAAACTAATGTGTCTGCCGCAAAAATCCAATTAGGCAGACGCTCGTTTAAAATGCTAATTGTTTTTTCAACTTTACGTTTTGCTAGATCAAGCGCTAACTCACTTGCTGATAAATTGTTTGGATTGGTTTCTTCGATAGATGGTTTTAGGATTTTAAACGGGATCTTTAACATTTTAAAATAATCCTGTCTGCGCAAACTTCCAGATGCTAATAATATCGGCTCCAAATTGACACCTCTTTTTTTTGTAATAAATAATAGTATATCATTAAGTAAAGAAAGTATATAGATGAATAATTATTTGAACAAAAAAACTGCGCTGGAAACAGAGCTTGCAAATATAGAATGGATTGTGTGGTCAATTTCGCGCCGATTTGCTGAAAAGATGCTAGAGTCCTCTGATGTGTATTTGCGTGAACGTGCCGTTGATATTTACGATATGGCAAGCGGACTTTTGGCAGCTTTGTTGTCTTTAAAAGAAGTGCCTCTTGATAACCTTTCCGGCGATATAATTGTTGTAGCTCACGATATTCCACCCTCGCATGCGCTGACAATGGATAGAGCGCACATTAAAGCGATTGTTACAGATAACGGGACTAAGACATCGCATTTATCTATCTTGGCGCGCTCTTTTGAAATACCTGCTGTGGTAGGCTGCTCTATTTCGTGTGCCGAGATTAATACCGGTGATCTTTTACTTATTGATGGTGATGCCGGCACAGTTGTTATTAACCCATCTGCAGCGGATCTTGAAAAACATAAATCAAAAGAAATTCGCAAGAATAAAAAAACGTTATCTGCAAAAAAAGAAATTTCTTTAAATGCAGAAACAAAAGACGGCAAAACTTTTTTATTGTTGGCAAATGCAGAAGATTCCTATGGAACAGAAAAAATATTTTCTTACGGCGCACAAGGTATAGGCTTGTTCCGATCCGAATATTTATTTTTACGATCCGGAGAACCGGTGGAAGAAGAAAAACAGTACAACGCATACAGTGAAGTTTTAAAAAAATGCGGAGATCATCCTGTTACTTTTAGAACTGTTGATGTCGGCGGTGATAAAGTTTTGCCTAATTTTTTTTCGTATCAAGAAAAAAATCCGCTTTTGGGTTGGCGTGCGATACGCTTTAGTCTTGATATGCCGGAGCTTTTTAAAACT
>BTID01000057.1:0-4419 GCA_036245275.1 Termitinemataceae bacterium | reverse complement strand
TCAAATCTGTCCGCGATACAAATAACTTGCCGCACTTGCCGCACTCCCAAGCCGGTATCCTGTGTCCCCACCAAAGTTGGCGGCTTATGCACCAGTCACGGATATTTTCCAGCCAGTGCTTGTATGTGGCTTCCCATTTTTTGGGGTAGAATACCACATCTCCGTTTTTCCACACATCCAGCGCCGCAGCGGCAAGCGGATTCATACGGACAAACCACTGTTTACTCAAATAAGGCTCGATAATCGTTTGGCAGCGGTAACAATGCCCCACCGAATGGGTAATAGGCTCTTCTTTTATAAAAAAACCGCCTTCTTTTAGGTCTTCCAAGATGATTTTTCGGGCATCCTGCACTTTTAGGCTGCGGTATTTTGCAGGAACATTCTCATTTAACGTGCCGTCGCCGTTTAAAATGTTGATAACCGGCAAATTTTGACGTTTCCCAAGCTCCCAATCGTTAGGATCGTGTGCCGGAGTGATTTTTACTATGCCTGTACCAAAACTTTTTTCGACATAAGTGTCCGCAACAATAGGAATTTCTCTGTCTGTTAGCGGCAGCTTTACCATTTTGCCTGCCAAGTGCTTGTAACGTTCATCAAGAGGGTGCACGGCAAGGGCTGTATCGCCTAAAAGTGTTTCCGGCCGAGTCGTGGCAATTTCAACATGACCTGCGGTATCTGCAAGCGGATACCGTAGATGATACATAGCACCATTGACCTCTTTGTGCTCAACCTCGTCATCGCTAAGGGCGGTGCCGCAGCGTGTACACCAGTTTACAAGATATGTCCCCTTGTAAAGCAGACCACGCTCATAAAGCGTAACAAATACATCGCGAACCGCCTGCGACATGCAATTATCAAGCGTAAAACGTTCCCGCGACCAGTCAACACTGGCACCAATCTTGGCAATTTGATTGCTGATTATTTTGTGGTGTTCATCTTTTACTTTCCAAGTTTCTTTGATAAATGCATCGCGCCCCAAATCGCGCCTGTTTTTTCCGGCGGCACGCAAGCGTTTTTCCACTACGTTTTGTGTAGCGATACCGGCATGATCTGTGCCAGGCAACCAAAGAACCGCCTCGCCTAGCATACGGTGAAACCGCACTGCAATATCCTGCAAAGTGATATTCAAGGCATGCCCCATGTGCAATATGCCGGTAACATTAGGCGGTGGAATTACCACTGTGTAAGTTTTTCCGCACTCTGCATTTTGCGGTTTAAACGAACCGCTGTCTTTCCAAGCGGCATATATTTTGTCTTCAAAGTTTTTTGGATTATAGGCTTTTTCTAATTCTACAGAATTCAATTTTTAAATTTCCTTTTGATAATATTATTAGAAAGAAAGTTAATTGTAAAGTTGTAAAAAATGAATTGTGCTATAGGCCGCCTAACATTTTTGAAAAACTTTCAAAACGGTCGGCATTTATAATTCCTGCAGCAAGGGTTTCTTTTATTTTGCAGCCTTCTTCGGTTTGGTGGGTGCAAGATTGACCAAAGCCGCATTTTCCTGCGAATGGTGCAAAGTCGCGCATGTAAAGAATTACCTCGTCTTTTGTTATTCCATAAGGAATAAATTGTCTGATTCCCGGTGTGTCAATTATTTTGTAATGTGATTCAGGTGAATAATATTCAAAAAGTTTTGACATAACTGTTGTGTGGTTACCGCGATCATATTTTTCGTTTAACTCACCTGTTTTTAAATTTGCGCCGGGGAACAACAAATTTAAAATGCTTGATTTTCCTACACCGCTTTGACCGCAAAGCAGAGCAGTTTTTCCGTTTAACAGTGCAAGCAATTCATCAAAACCTTTTTTTGTTTTGCAACTAAAAAAAAGTACATTATATCCTTGACGTTCAAAATCATTTAAACGGTCGTATTGCGCTTGCGGTATTTGCTGATATAAATCACTTTTATTTACAAGCACAAGAGGCTGTATGCCGGCATAATCTGCTTGTAACAGCACACGATCTATAAAACGCGGGCGGAAAGGCGGGTTTGAAATACTTGTAACACAGATAAGCAGATCAATATTTGCACCCAAAATCTGAGGAATATTTCCTTTTGAATTTAGGCGGACAAAAGCATTGCGCCGCTTATGCAAAAAAGTGATCTGAGCATTTTCAAATTCAACTATGTCGCCGGGTGCAAGCGGGTTATACTCTTTAACCGGTTGACGCTGCCTAACATCGCGCGGCATTTTAAAATCAACACTGGATTTTAAAATCTTGCCTTTTATGCGGCATTCAAAAAGTAAGGCATCCCCATCTACTATTTGCTTAACTGTAAAAACATTTCTTGATCCGCTTATTACTAATCCTTGCATAAATTATTTTTTTTGCCCGCCTGTAAAATGTACGCTGTCCAATTCCATGCCTAATTGTTCTGCTCTGTGCAGCCACAAGTTTTTTGAGCTGTCATTTTTTGTTATGGCAAAAATGTTTTTTTTAGATTTTGCAGATTGTGAATAATTATCAGATTGTAAAGATTGATTTTTGCAATCATTGTTCATACCTTGCAGCAGTTCATCTATTCTGCGGGACACACCATGCACAGAATCAAAGATTTCAATCCGGCGCGGCTTTGCATTATGCGCTGCCTGTATAAATTGTTCACGTAAAAAAAGAAAATGCGTGCAGCCTAGCACAATACCATCTACACCTTTACTATTTAGTCTATCAACATACTTTTCTACGATACTGATTTTTGCTGACTCATCTGCACTTTCAAATTGATGTTCTACAAAGTCAACTAAATCCGGTGCCGCCATAGCAACAAGCTCCGGTTTGCAGCGGCTATCAGCTTGCAATAAATCCAATAGTTGCTTGATATAATCAGCTTCGATAGTTCTTTCAGTTCCCAAAAGCCCTATGCAATTTGTTTTTGAGGCAAGAATTGCAGGACGTAAAGCAGGCACAGTTCCTACAAATTTTTTATCACAAAACTGAGTGCGCAGTTCCTGCAAAGCAGAAACAGATGCTGTGTTGCATGCAAGTACAATAATTTGCGGATCAAAAATGTTTTTTATTTTTTGTGTAAGCTCTGTTAATATTTTTACAAGTTGATCTTTTGTCTTTGTGCCGTAAGGAAAATATTTATTGTCTGCGATATATGCTGTGCTGATATTAGGGTAACAGTCGGTAAAATACTTCATATACGGTATCCCGCCGATCCCTGAATCTAAGAAGACAACTTTAGTATATATCATAATTGTTTTTTTAATATACTACATACCTTGTGCTTGAACAAGTGGACGCAATTCTTGATATGGGTTAAACTTAACACATCATAGGTCACCTATAACGGCGGGGCTAAATATTTTTTTAAGAGGTAAATCAATATGCAAAACGGCAAGTATCAAGTTAAACTTAGCGAATTTGACGGTCCGCTCGACCTGCTTCTTTTTATGATCAAAGAAAACAGAATCAATATTTATGATATTCCTATCGCAGAAATAACCAAACAATATTTAGAGTTTATTAGTTTAGCAGAAAATATTGATCTGGAATCTTTAACGGACTTTCATATCATGGCGGCAATGCTTCTGTATATAAAATCAAGGATGCTGTTGCCTATAGAAATTGACGAAGACGAAGAATTCGAAGACCCGCGTCAGGAATTAGTTGAAAAACTTATCGAATATCAAAAATTTAAAAAACTTTCGGAGCTTATGGAAGAAAAAGAACGCGAGGCTGAGTGGATTGTGGAGCGCAAAAAACTGGAGCGGTTCTTGCCGTTTGCAGAAGAGGCACAGTGGGAACAAGCCGATATTTGGGATTTGGTAAAAACATTTTCCGGTTTAATGAAGAATATCGGCGTAGAAAAAATTATGGATATGCGCGAGGAAATTTCAATTAACGAAAAAATCACACTGATGTTGGAGTTAATCGAAAAAAAAGGTGAATGTTCTTTTACAGAACTTTTGGTACGCAAAGGTTCTATTTTAGATATTGTGTGCGCCTTTTTGGCGATACTAGAAGCTGTAAAATTTAGAAAAATAACAATTTATCAAAATAAACTTTTTAGCGAGATTCTGATACGCGGTCCGCTTATCGAAGAAAAAATGTTACCAGTCACAGCCCAATTTTGAGTTTTGTCTTTCGAGCAAAGTGAGAGGATTACCTGTAAAACCGCTGATAATTTTTCTTGCCGCAACATGGGCACTTGTAATTATCCGGTTTCAATATGTGTTTTTATAATCGATAATCAAATAATCAAATAATCAATAGCTTTTCTGTACCCAAAAATGAAAAAACGTGATATACTGTACTTATGAGGTGACCTTAGGTAATTGGTATGGTAATAGCAATAGACGGACCTGCGGGTTCCGGTAAAAGTACTATCGCAAAACTCTTGGCGGACAATGTTACGAATGTTGACGGCACGCCTTTTAAGTACATCAACTCCGGTAATTTGTACAGGGC
>BTID01000056.1:0-4553 GCA_036245275.1 Termitinemataceae bacterium | reverse complement strand
GGCGCAGAGGGATCGGGCAATAGCAACACCACAGCAAGAAGCGCATGCGGTTAACGGCCGCGGCCGGTAGTTAAAAAAATAAAAAAATCGACAAGATCGCAATCGGCTTGTGCAGATGCGCTCTTTTTTTGTACACTTTGTGTACAGGAGGTTTTGGAAATGTATTATACAAATGATTTTATTGACGGCTTGATTCCGAAATTGAAAGTTCCTATTGAGACTTATGCGGAAAATTCCGCAAAAGAATTTTCGAAAATTCTTAACAGCGATAAAAAATATTACAAGAAATTCGGCGTGTATTGGTGGGCGGTTAAAGATGCGTTGCGCAAGTATATGCACAATGGTAAATGGTATTGCGGAGGCGCAGATGATCCGCTAATGAAAGAACGCGCATGGCATGGAGACCTTAACCGCACGGTGCTTGCAGCGGGTTATTATTTCGGCAGCCTGCAGCTTTTTGACAGTATGCATCAATGGACAGACAATGACGGAGTTGAACACGACTACAAGCTCTACGATGAAGATGCGGGATTTTAGTAAATGCTCACTCAGTTATTAAAGTCCCGGATTGTTTTGTTCAAATTCTTCATCCTGATCGCCGTTATTATATAAATCACTTTCTGTGCTTTTAATTTCTGCCGCTTGGTTTTTTCCGAATAAAGAAAATTTATCATCGGTTGCATACCGCATATCTTCGTTTTGCATTTTAATATCCATTTCGTCTAACACACCATCCTCTGTTTGTTCTACGGAATAACTATAATCAATTTGGTTAAACCATAATTCGGGACTTTCAATATCCAGCGGATCGCAATACAGCAGCGCTTCTTTCCTGTTTAAAAACGGCGGCTTTATTTTTGTTTTATCCTTAAATCTGGGGTCTTCATAATACACAACTTTCTTGCCGATATACGGCGGACGGTTTTGATTTAACAATATCAACTGATCTTTAGGCAGCTTCATTACTTCGTCAGGATTTATTAGACTGCGTTCCTGCTCCTGCCCTGACAAACTTACATTATCCAATCCTACAGAAAACCGGCTGCCGGAGTTACTTGTATTTGTTTTCCAAATCGTTTCTTTGCCGATGTATTCGCTTACTTCTTTTGCCGATGCTGTTTCACCGGGTGCAAAAACTATCTGTGTGTTACAATGCGCAAGAAACGAATGATCTCTTCCGTATATGTCGTTTAACTGATTTATGCTTTGAATGATTAAAAAATAATGTATGCCGTAGCCGTTATGAATACCCATGTTCGTGTGCAGCTCATCATATTTTCCAAGCTTGTCAAACTCATCAAGTATAAATAAAACAGGTACTTTTAATTTGCGCTCCGTTGCCTGTGTCTCGCCGCTTGAAAACTTTCTTGAAAGCAAAATAATAAACATCCGTATCAGCGGCTTTATGCGATCTCTGTCGCTGTTCGGAATAGTTAAATATAACGAAATAGGAATGTCTGATTTTTCAAAATCATCCAAATGTATTTCACTCTTACTTGAATTATCCCTTATATGATCATCGCTAAATATCGTAAGCGCGTTGTTAGCTGTTGACAACACACTGCCGCCTTCGTTATCCGGTCTCTTTAATTGATTGGCAGCACCTTCCACAATATGTCTGTGGATAGTCTCATCGCAGTGCCGTGAATAAATCATGATCTTGCATATATATTTTGGATCAGCTTCTTTTCCGTGTTCAGGATTAACCGACTTTATAAAACTCGCACAGCCGGGCAATGACTTGTCTTTTATATCAGGACAGGTGAGCACATGCAAAATTACAGCGGTTAACAATTCTTTCGCAGCAATCCGGAAGTGATCGCTGTTCGCATCACTTTTAGTATTTCCCCCTGCCGGTGTTGTTAATATATCAGCTATCATATCGGCATCACTGAATGCGTCTTTGCCGCCTCTTATCTCCATTAACGGATTAAAACTTTGACCGCAATCTCCTACAGGTGCATAACGTAATATCTTCGAAAACTTGGCTCTGTATCCGCTTGTTAAATTAAAATTCTCACCCTTGAAATCCAACACTATAACACTAAACCAGTATGATAAAAGTGTTGGAATAACACTTGATACGCCCTTGCCGCTTCGCGTGGGAGCGGCTAGTAAGATATTATACGTGCCTGACTTCATAAGCAAGTCCGATGCTAGTTTTAGATGCAGCACATCGGTATCTTTTTCTTTGTCGTATTCGCAAGAGACTATAGCGTCATTCAATTGTCCAAGAATGATGCCGCTTTTTTCGGTAGGCGATCCAATTAGCCCTGCTTTTTTTAAATCTTTTATTTTTGCCCAACGCGCCGTGCCGAATACATTTTGCGCGCTTTGTTTAAAGCCTCTAAAATATGTGATTATTGTGTATACGACAATTGCAATAATTGCAAATACAAATTGCCACACAAGAGCCTTGTTAAAATATGTGTGCAGATCAGGCCTCTTTGCATATGTTAAAAACCAGCTGTATATTTTCCACGGCGCATATACCGGATAAGATTTTCCGGTATACATAAAGTTTTCAATTATGTGTTGCGGGTATCCTATCATTGCAGGATTGTAGTCAAACATTTTTGCAAGACTCTGTGTACTTAAAAATGCTCCAATAAGCAGCACAACGGCAAAACCAAGCTTGTTTAATCCGGCTTCTAACTGCTCGCGGTTTCCGTCAGACGGCTTGCTCCGCAAAAATTCGTTTTTAGTTGCTCTAAGCATTTTGTATAACCTCGAATGATAAATCAATTGTAAAAGTTTCTTCGCACAGTAATAATTTTATTTGCGCTCTGCGTTTACGTTTGTTAACTTTGACAATGCTGCCTTCCATACCCTTCATAACACCGGATAAAACAACGATTTTATCGTTTTCGTCAAACGTTACTTTTGATATGCCGATCTCTTTTTGTTGAATTATGTTTTTTATAATTTCCCTGTCATGTGTTGATAGTTCTGTAACATCAGTATTGTTTTTTAAGAAACGTACAAAACCTGTTGTAGTGCGAAAACTTTTGATATAGTGTTTTATATCATCGTTATCCTGTAATTCAATTATTATGTAACCTTTAAAAAGCGGTTTTTCTTTTGTTAATATTTTTTCACGCTGTCTTTCTTTGACAATCTTTGTTGGAAAATATATTTTTATATTTGATAATTTGTGCATTGCTTTTACAAGCGTAATATATTTCCGCTCTTCTCCGGTTAATACCTGCGCTATATAATATTTCATTTTTGTTTTTCTCCTGATAGCCTGTCTTATTATCTCACTCAGTTATTATGCAAATCATCATAGAGACACATTGTTACATTTGCATTTAACTCCAAATCTTTAAATGTTTCTTCGTATACAAAGCCGAATATGTTTTTTATTTGAATAGATGCATTTTTTTCAATATGTATTATATCATTACGCTTTATCATACTGGCGCAATATTCATTACGGTAAATAATTTCAGATTTTGTAATTATGATGTAATTTATACCGGAAAAAAGTTTTTTTAAAAAGAATCCGGAAATAAAGTTATTTTGATTAAGTGTTACTTCCCGCACCTGTTTAATTTCATTTTTTATTTTACGTGGAATTAAATCAACAATTTTGATATATTTCCACCTGCTGAATTTGCGCGCTTTCAAATTAGTTACTTCTTATCAAACTTAAATTTAACTTCGCCGTCTATCAAAACAAAATGTGTTTCAAACGGAGTTCCATCTTTTTTCTTACACTTTTTTATACGCGTAGCTTTTCCTGTAAGCATGGCAGCCGCCTCTGATGCGGAAACTTCAGAGCCGGCAATGTTTTTCCAAATTACAAATTTGCAGCCTTCTTTGTAGCCGCCGCAATAAAAGTTTTTTTCTCCTTCGTAAATATTCCCAAGGCAGAGCGGACATTTGCCAATTACCGGTTTTTCTTTTTGATAGACTTGCACTGTTGTGTTTTTGATCACGTCGCGGACAAACTGCTTTATGGTTTCCAAGAATTGTTTTGTGTCGGTTTCCATTTGTTCTTCCCAGCGGGTCGTTTCAGGAATTGAAATAAGTTTTTTTAGATCATCACTTTTTTTGATATTTTCAATTAAGAACTTACCCTTGTCAGTGATTAAAATGCTTTTGCCTTTTAGTGTAACGTATTGCCGCTCGAAAATATTTTTTAATATGCTGCCTCGTGTTGCAGGTGTTCCTAATCCTACAAGTTTACCGGCATCGCTTTCGCGCGGATTTTCCATAAGCTGCAAAAGACTTGCATAAGTGTAATGCTTTTTAGGTTCGGTAAACTTTTCTTCCGCATTGATTGACTGCACCTGATATGTTTCGTTTTCTTTTACGCATGAAATGTTTTGTGCCTGCGTATCGTTATCATCATTTTGTTTGCCCTCTCTCCAGCCAAGCTGCAGCACTTCAATTCCGTTTCCGCTGAACGCATATTCGTTTATATCCGCATCAATTTTTACCGCGTTATAAATATATTCAGGTTTTAATGTTGTAAAAAATCTTTCGGCAACAATGCCGTACACATCCGATTCCTCCACAGAGGCATCCTGCGGCAATACGGCAAGCGG
>BTID01000055.1:0-4575 GCA_036245275.1 Termitinemataceae bacterium | reverse complement strand
AAGTCCTTGTCAAATCTTTGCAGAACACAGTATACTTTGTACATATCTATTTTATAGCTTGCAAAATGTTCAGTGAACTTTAGTCGTACTTGGGAGGGGAAAACTTGGCAGACATGGCATTACCTGCACACGGCGGGTTGGGCTTATCATCGGGTGCCGATGGATCTAGTAATACAAAAAATATTGTAATCGCTGCAGCAGTTGTTGCCGTAGTTATGATGCTCATCATTCCTATACCTACAATTCTTTTAGATGCGTTAATGGCACTCAATCTGGTTTTGGGTTTGCTTATTTTGCTAATAGTTTTGTATACAAAAAAAGCAACAGATTTTAGCGTATTCCCCACAGTTCTACTTGTATTGACGGTGTTTGGACTGGCATTAAACGTATCTTCCACAAGATTAATTTTAACCAAAGGTGCTGATTTTGACGGCCGTATGGTGCGCGCTTTTTCTACATTCGTTGTAGGTTCAGGCGGAACGGAAGGTCTTGTTGTAGGCTTTGTAATTTTTATAGTTATCATTGCTGTACAGGTTGTTGTAATTACAAAAGGCTCAACACGTATCGCAGAAGTAGCTGCGCGTTTTACTTTGGATAAAATGCCGGCAAAACAAATGGCAGTTGAATCTGAATTTAATTCCGGTGCAATCACAGAAGAAGAAATGAAAAAACGCAAACAGGAAATTGATCAGGAATCAAGTTTTTACGGCGCAATGGACGGTGCAAGTAAATTTATTTCCGGCAATGTTAAAATTGGTATCTTTATTACGGTTGTCAATGTTATAGGCGGAATAATAATAGGTATGGCACTGCATGGCGAAACAATAGCCAGCGCAGTAAAAACATATATCGGTTTTTCGATTGGTGATGGTTTGCTAAGTCAGTTTCCTGCACTTTTAGTTTCCACTGCAACCGGTATCATTGTTACACGATCTGTATCAACAGGTACATTTGCTGATGATATTACAAATGAGTTTTCGCGTGAGCCGCGTGTGTTCTGGATCGGTGCCGGTGTGCTTTTTGTATTCGCACTAATTCCGGGATTCCCATGGTATGTACTTATTCCGTTATCATTCTTGCTAGGTTTATTGGCATTCAATTTAAGCCGCGAGCAAAAACGAAAAAGTGCCGACGGTGCAGAAACAGCACGGACTGCCGATATTAAAAAAACAGCGGATGAGAATGCGGAACCGGCTCCAATAGCCCCTTTAGACCCGCTTTCACTGGAAATAGGATATGCATTAGTCCCGTTAGTTGATAAAGATAAAGGTGCTGAATTACTGGAACGTGTACAGCGGCTGCGCAGAGAATCTGCACTGGATTTAGGGCTTGTAATTCCAAAAATCAGAATCATCGACAATATGGCGCTAGATCCTGCTGAGTATTGTCTAAAAATAAAAGGTGTTGAAGTTGGGCGAGGCAGAATCCGCATGGGATACTTCCTTTGCATCAATACAACCGGTATAAATTCAGATATACCGGGGGAGCGAACTGTAGATCCCACATTCGGTTTGCCTGCAATTTGGGTAAGCGAAGAAAATCTTGATGCCGCAGAACGTGCAGGTTACACCGTTGTAGATCCGCCTTCAATAATTGCAACGCACCTTACAGAAATTATAAAAAATCATGCAGATGAAATTTTAGGAAGACAGGACACTCATACAATTTTGGAAAATATCAAAAAAGATTATCCGCAAGTTGTAGAAGATGCACTTAAAGATCTTACGATTGGCGAAATACAAAAAGTGCTGCAAGGACTTTTAAGAGAGCAAGTTTCTATACGCAATATGGTAACAATACTGGAAACGATTTCAGATTTTGCAAAGGTCTCAAAAAATACACAGATGCTTATTGAAAAAACACGCCAAGCATTGGGACGGCAAATATGTTTGCAATACACAGATGATGATCGCACATTGCGAGTGCTTACTCTGGATCATACTTTGGAAAGTCAAATTGTCGATAGTGCTGTAGAAACTACATCTGGTAGAATACCTGCAATGGAGCCTTCGTTGCATGCCGCATGGATAAAAGCACTTAGCCGTGCCGTTACCAATATCCGATCATTAGGAGCACCGCCTTTGGTTCTTTGCTCTGAAGTTGCCCGCAGCCTTGTTAAGCAGGCAAGTGAACGTGAAGTTCCGGAGTTAGCCGTGCTGTCTGTCCGCGAAGTTGTGCAAGATGTAAATGTTGTGCCGGTAGGTGAAATAAAAATCACCGCCGCATAACAGAAGGAATTTCATCTTGGTTTAAAAGACCATCCGCCATCTGCATAATTATATGTTCCGGATTTTTTCCCTATAGATTCGTAGTATGCATAAAATGATTCACCATAAATACCAAGTGAATCTTTTTCAAAGATCCTGTTTTTACTGATGATGATCTGTGTAATTGCGTTTTGTGCAAATGCATTTTTTTCTATAACTTTGATGTTATCTGGAAGTTTAACTGATGTAAGTTTATTTTGCGCAAATGCATTTTCGCCTATTGTTTTAACACTTGGCGGCAATGATATTCGTTTTAGTTCATTGTCTTCAAACGCACCGGCTCCAATTACAGAAACACTTTCCGGAATATAAACAAGCTCAATCTTGTTATGCGCAAAAGCCGACTCATCAATATTGCGTATAATACCTGTAAGGAAGCGCAGCACAGTCAATTTATTATTTTCGAATGCATGCGCTTCTATACGCCGGACATTACTTGGAATTGTAATGCGCTCTAAAGAGTTATCTGCAAATGCATAAGCACCGATAAAACTAATCATTTGACTTTGCAGCACTGCACTTGTTAAATTGTTATTATAAAAACAGCGTGCTGGAACAGAACGCACTCTTGCAGGTACAATAATTTTTTGCAGTTGATTATTTGCAAATGCACCTTCCCCTAAATTGATTAGATCAACAGGAAGTTTTACACCGGTTAATTTATTGTTCACAAATGCTTCGTTGCCTATTGTCCGTAAATTACTGGACAGTGTTAGATTTTTAATGACATTATCAGAAAAAGCTTTTTCGCCGATTATTGTCACTCTGCCTGGAATTGTTATGCTTTCAATTTTGTTTGCTGCAAATGCACCTTCGTAAATAGCTGTGATAGTTTCCGGCAATGTTATAGCTGCAAAATCATTATAAGCAAAAAGCTTTGCATTTATTACAGTTAGACCAGAAGGCAATGTTATTTTTTGTAATTTATTTTTTGCAAAAGCCGCAGCCTTTATATATTTTGCGCTTTTTGGAAGGACAAGTTCACTAAGCTGGTTTGCCGCAAACGCACCCTCCCCTATTACAGTTGTACCTTCGTTTATTATTAGATTTGTAATTTTATTACCAGCAAATGCCCAATCACCAATAGTATTTACAGAAGAGGGAAGGACAAGAGCCTGTAGATTATTTGCAGTAAACGCATAATCTCCAATTGCAACAATACCATCGCGGATATTAGTTTTCATAATTGAGTTACCTGCAAAAGACCGTGCAGAAATTTCTGTAAGTGTTTGCGGAATATCCATCTCTGTCAATTTATTTCCTATAAAGGCTGCCTCGCCAATATATGTCAGTTGGTTCGGAAAAACAATATTTTCGATACTGTTAAATGCAAAAGCGGCAACACCTATTGCAGTAACACTGTTTGGAAAGTTTAGCGAAGTTAAATGGTTAAAAGCATATCTGCGGTCAGGTATCTCTTTAGTACCGGGCATAATAACTATGTTGCTTTTTGGAGCTATTCTAAAGTCTACTACACCTAAATACGCCGCATTTGACGGAGTAATAGCATTTTTAATTGAATCTTCTACAGAGACAACTCTTTTATTCTGGCTTTGACAATTACAGAAAATAAAAAAAACAACCGCAAAGTGTGCAAAGTTTTTAAAATGAATTTTCAAAAAAACCTCTGCATTTTGCGGTTTGTTTTTATGGGCACTTATTGTTATTTTAAATTGCGTGCGTGATCTCGGTTAAATTGAGCATCAAAATAATACGGATTAAGACGCAATGCCTGATTAAAATCTGCAAGTGCTAAATCTTTGTTTCCGGAAAGCGCAAAAGCAACACCGCGGTTGTTAAACGCAATAGCATATTCAGGATAACGGCTTATCGCTTTGTTAAATTCATCAATAGCTTCTTTATACTGACCATAATTGCTAAGCGTAACACCAACATCATTGTATTTTTCTGCAGTTGGATCGATCCATATTTTTCCGATAGCAGGAACTGTTCCGTTTGCTACTTTGTATTGTTGTTGTGAGCTTGTGTTGACACGGGTAGGCGGTGCTGTGTATGCAGAACTGTTATACGCAGGTCTCTGTTGAGTGCCGGCAGGTACCAAATTATTGTTAGTGTTAGACGGAACGCTATTATAATTGCTAGTTGCAGGTTTTGCTGCAGAACCGTATCCCGTATCTACCGCAACAAAACCATTCTGTGCAGTAAATGTGGATACCCGGTATCCGTCAATATTGTATGTTTGCGTTGTTTGACCCGTAGGCACACTGTAAATATCAGGAACATAACCGTTTTCAGGTGTTATACCGTTAAGAAATGATGATTGCGATTGTCTAACCGTGTTATATTC
>BTID01000054.1:0-4855 GCA_036245275.1 Termitinemataceae bacterium | reverse complement strand
GAATAGGCGAGGCATTTGAAGAAGCTGCTGTTGATCATTCAAGAAGTTCAATAACCGATTTATTAAACATTAAAAGTGATTGGGTAAATGTAAAAACAAATGAAGGCGTAGAAAAAGTAAAACCGGATCGGCAGATAGAATTCTGAAAATGGCAGAAGAAGAAGCAGAATATCGACACAAGACTGATAATAAAGCATTAAAAATACTTGGAATTGGACAAATATTTGCTTTTGTTACTACCGTTCTTTCGCTTGGAGCGGTAGTTTTAAGTATGTTTTTTTCGCAGCCTGTTGCTTCAATCGCCCCTACAATAGTGGCAATAACAGGATTAGCATCACTTTTTATTAATAGAAACAAGTATTAGAAAAACAGTTTAAACAATCCGTCCGCAATCGGGTGCTTGACAAAATTTATTTATCTAATTACAATTGAATATATGCTCAACTGTTCACAGGAGGTTTTATGAAGTCTAAAAATTATGATGAAATTGAAGCGGCAACTTTGCTAATTGATAGCTGCGATTGTACTGTTTTACATAAGGGGGCTGTTAGCAAGGCAAAAAAAAAGTTGCCGGACGATGATGTACTTTTGAATTTGGCAGACTTTTTTAAGATGTTTTCCGATTCAACACGTGTAAAAATTATTTGTGCATTGTTGTATACGGAATTGTGTGTATGCGATATTGCAGCAATTTTGGCAATGAGTAAATCGGCAGTATCACATCAATTGCGATCTTTGCGGCAGACAAAATTGGTCAAGTTCAGGCGGGACGGTAAAATTGTATATTATTCATTAAATGATGATCATATTAAAACAATACTGTCCGCCGGTTTAGAGCATGTAAACGAATAAAAATCCCAGCCGCAGAGCGGCGGGGATTTTTGTTCTCCCGGAGAATTGCACTC
The DNA here is from genome assembly GCA_036245275.1 of Termitinemataceae bacterium. Classification (GTDB taxonomy): domain Bacteria; phylum Spirochaetota; class Spirochaetia; order Treponematales; family Breznakiellaceae; genus BTID01. Next base: position 3,950 of record BTID01000054.1, on the reverse strand, counting down.
CGGGTTTAAAACCCCCTGTTAGCCCCAGAGGCTGCACGTAGCAGGTGCGTGCGTGTAGTGGGTATTAAACCCTACGGCACGAATAATTTATTTTTTTTATATAGGAGTTAATATGAAAAATATTGTAGAAAAGAAAGTATCAGGCAGCGCATGCTGTTGTGATCACTGCGCAGTGTCATCGTTAAGTAATGCAAAAATTAAAACAAGAAAAAGCATTTTATATTATGCACGGTTTATAATTGGTGCAGTGCTTTTTGTTTTAGGATTTTTGCTAAGCGTAAACTTTATTGAAATTCCGCAAACAGCAAAAAAATTCAATATTGAATTACTTGTTTGTCTTATCAGTTATTTGCTGATTGGTTTTGAGGTTGTGTTAAATGCAATAAAAAATATTCTAAAAATGTTTTCAAATTTTGGAGAGACATCAATTGCAAAAAAGATTTTTGACGAAAACTTTTTAATGACACTTGCTACTGTTGGTGCATTTGCAATTGGTGAATATCCTGAAGCTGTAGCGGTAATGCTTTTTTACAGAATAGGCGAGGCATTTGAAGAAGCTGCTGTTGATCATTCAAGAAGTTCAATAACCGATTTATTAAACATTAAAAGTGATTGGGTAAATGTAAAAACAAATGAAGGCGTAGAAAAAGTAAAACCGGAGGAAGTTTCAGTGGGCACTTTAATTGTAGTAACACCCGGAGAAAAGATACCGTTAGACGGCATTGTTGTAGAAGGCAATTCTTCGCTTGATACATCGGCATTAACAGGCGAAAGCATGCCGCGTGATGTTTCAACCGATACAGTTGTAATATCAGGCTCTGTTAATTTAAGCGGCTTATTAACGGTGCGCACAACAAAGACGGCATCGGAATCTACAGTTTCAAAAATATTGGAGCTTGTAGAAAATTCCGAAAGCCGAAAAACAAAAGCAGAAAACTTTATTACAAAATTTTCGCGCTACTATACACCGATAGTTGTAATTGCTGCTGTAATGCTTGCATTTGCCGTGCCGCTCATTTTTAAAAATATTGAATTTAAAGATTCAATTCACAATGCATTGATTTTCTTGGTTGTATCGTGTCCATGCGCTTTAGTAATTTCTATACCGCTTGGATTTTTTGGAGGCATAGGAGGGGCATCAAAACATGGTATCTTAATAAAAGGCAGCAACTATTTAGATGCGCTTAACAAAATTGATACGGTTGTGTTTGATAAGACAGGAACTTTAACAACAGGAAAATTTAAAGTAAAAGAAATTGTTTCGCTATCAGATTACACAAAAGAAGAAGTTCTTAAATTTGCAGCGTATGCCGAATATTATTCTAAACATCCTGCTGCCGTTTCTATTTGCGAGGCATTTACAAATGATGCATCGGCAATTGATGTAACAGCTATAAAAGATATGGAAGAAATTCCAGGATGCGGTATACGTGCCTCAGTTAACGGAAAAATAGTTTTGGCGGGTAATAAAAAAATTCTTGAACAGAACAAAATTGTATTTAAAGATGTAGATATTTTTGGGCAAAAGATATACATTGCGATAGACGGCATTTTTGCAGGCTGTATACATTTGTCCGACGAATTAAAAGCAAGCAGCAAAGAGTCTATCATCTGGTTAAAAAAACTTAAAATAAATGTAATGATGCTTTCCGGTGATACAAACGAGCAAACAAAAGAGTTTGCAAGACAAACCGGTATAGAAAATTACCGTGCAGAGCTGTTGCCTCAGGATAAATTAAGAATACTGGAGCAGACAATTGCAGAAAAAAATCACAAAAAAAATGTTGTGTTTGTTGGAGATGGCATTAACGATGCACCTTCTCTTGCACGAAGTGATGTTGGTGTTGCAATTGGTGCATTTGGTACAGATGCGGCAATGGAAGCTGCCGATATTGTACTGTTAAACGGCGAAACAAGTACATTCTGTAAGGCTATTATTATTGCAGGAAAAACACATGCAGTTGTTATGCAAAATATTGTTTTTGCAATCGGTGTAAAGGCTGCGATCCTAATCTTAGGCGCTATTGGCGCCGCTTCGATCTGGCTTGCTGTTTTTGGTGATGTAGGCGTTGCATTCCTTGCAATACTCAACTCAGTTCGTAATTTGTATAATTGTAAAAGAGGTAAATTTTAAATGATATTATCGGCTTCCGGCTGGCGTGATATTTTTGCGTTAGACGGTAATGAAGAAAGCACGGCAAAAGAAATTTCTGTAAGGCATCAACAATTTGCCTTGGCTGCGGCAAAAGTTTTTTATGATTATCTGTCTAAAAAAACAGGCAATCAAAAACCTACTGTTGTTGTTGGTATTGATACACGAGCGACAGGCGAGGCAATTGCAGACATTATTATCCGCACTCTAAATTATTTTAAATGTGATGTATATTATGCAGGCATAACGGCAGCGCCGGAAATTATGTCATTTACCTCATTCTGCGGGAAAAAATATTCTAATGCAAAACTTAAAAGGGCAGACGGTTTTATTTTTGTAAGTGCCAGTCATAATCCTATAGGACACAATGGAATAAAGTTCGGACTTAACGATGGCGGTGTGTTAGACGCTAAAGAGGTTCAAGTTTTAATAGATGAATTTAATATTCTTTTTTATAATAAAGCTAAAATTATTTCTTTGTTAAGCGATATAAAAATCCCCGCCGCAGAGCGGCGGGGTATTTTTGTTCTCCCGGAGAGTTGCACTTCGGGTTTAATACCCTCCGTTACGCCGCAGAGCGGCGGGGTATTAAACCCTACGGCTCGAATAAAAAATGTTGATGAATATTCGATACAAACAATATATGCAAATTCAGAAACTATAAAAAAAGCTTCGATGCAAATATATCATAATTTTACACTTGATGTAATTTCCGATAACGATAGATCATGTATTGATGTAATAAAAAAAATACTAGCAGAAAATCCTATCGGTATCTGTGCAGACTTTAACGGCAGTGCGCGTTGTGTATCAATAGATAAAACCTTTTTTAAAGAATTTGGTATTAAGTTTGAATTTATAAACGGAACGGCAGGAAAAATAGCTCATAAAATTGTACCGGAAGACGACTCGTTGTTTCCATGCCGTGATTATTTAGAAAAATTGCATGCACAAGATAAAGATTTTGTTTTAGGTTATGTGCCGGACTGCGACGGCGACCGCGGCAATCTAGTTATATGGGATGATCAACTACAAAAAGTTCGCCCTCTTGTTGCTCAAGAAGTATTTGCACTTGCCGTGTTAGGAGAATTGAGTTTTAATGTTTGGCTGGGCAAAACTAATGATATGGCAGTTGCTGTAAACGATCCTACATCATTGCGTATAGACAGCATTGCAAAAAGTTTTGGCGCAAATATTTACCGCGCAGAAGTAGGCGAGGCAAATGTTGTGAGCCTTGGTAGACAGCTTCGCAATGCCGGTAAAACGGTACGCATATTAGGTGAAGGATCAGCCGGCGGTAATATAACACATCCGTCCTCAGTACGTGATCCTATAAATACTGTAATGACTATTGTAAAACTGCTGTCTATACGCAGCACGGAAACAAAAAAAGGATTATTTGAAATTTGGTGCGAGTTATCAAATCAAAAAGAAAAATATAAGGCATATCCAAACCTTGCAGACATTATAGGCAGCTTACCAAAATTTGACACAACAGGCACCTATTCAGATGATGCAGTGTTAAGAATCAATGTAAAAGATCATGCTGCATTTAAAGCGGCATATCAAAAAATATTTTTACAAAAGTGGGAAGAAATAAAAACAGAATTGTACAATGATTTTGGAATTACCGCTTGGGAAGCGGCAGCATATAACGGGACAACGGAAAGATTAGGTATAACAGATTTTAGTGTCGCAGGAAAAGGCGGTTTAAAAATCAATTTTACAGCTACAGACATCAACAAAAAAAATGAAGTTATTGCCTGTATCTGGATGCGCGGATCCGCAACGGAAGCAG
>BTID01000053.1:0-5171 GCA_036245275.1 Termitinemataceae bacterium | reverse complement strand
TCGTACAGCTTAGTGGACATAAACTCTGTGCCGAATTAGAATATAATAAGAATATGTTGATGCGTGTATTATTTTATTTAACTTTTTTGATTGGTGTTTTTGTGTTTGCCGCGTGCAGTTCTACAGGAACATCTGCCGAAGAATACTATTCAATCGGCATGGCATATTTTGAAATGGGCAAGTATGAAGATGCCGAACGCTGGTTAAACCGTGCACTTGGCAAGAATAAGACATTACGTGCTTCTGAATATAATCTTGGCCGCATTGCTTACGAAACCGGGCGATATACCGAAGCTTCAAAACTATTTAAAAAGATTTTAAAAAAAGATCCTGTCAATGTTATGGCGCTAAAAGCGGAAGCCTACACTCAGATTAAATTAGGAAGTTTAGAAGAAGCTGACAAGTACTACAAAAAAGTTTTAGAGCTTGAACCGGAAAATGCAGATTCCGGTTACAACTATGCATTGATACTTTTTGCGATGGATAAACCTGCAGAAAGCGAAGAAGTTTTACTAAAATACGATTTTACTATTGACGACAACAAAGACAATCTGTTGCTGCTTGCCCGTGTGCAAAAAGCGCAAAATAAACTTGAAGCGATAGACAACTATGACAAGTGGCTGCAAAAAAATGATGACGCGCAAGTGTATTATGAATATGGTTTAGTTTTAGAAGATGGCGGTTTTTTTGCAAAGGCACTTAGTGCTACACGCAGTTCTCTGGAAAAATTGACTGCCGATACAGCTACATTAAAGCGATATACAGTCCGCTTTGCGTTAGGCAGGCAGATTCTTGCAGCTGATTCCACAGATGACGAGGGAATAACCGAGTTAACAGAAGCACTTAAAGCCGGCTTCACGGATAAAGATAGTTTAGATGCTATAGTAAAAGATGTCCGCTTGCCTAAAACACGGCAAGATGAAATACGCCGTCTTATTGACGATACGGTAAAAAAAGATGAATCCGACACTTCAGAAAAAACCGACACAGATAAAGACAGCGGCAAGGATTCCGGCAGCAATAAAGATAATGATAAAGAATCGGGTTCCGGTTCCGAATCAGAATCAGAGAGCGGAACAAAATAACGGCATTTAAAAATGAAATCTGTTTTAGTTATTTCTTCATTTGAAAAAGGACGCGGCAGCGGTCATTTGGTGCGTTCTTGCAGCTTGGTTTTTAATTTACAAAATAAATTGATAAATGCACAACTTTATATTCCATCGCTTGGAACAAAATGCGGGCGCAGCTTAAAAGAAGCACAGGATATTTTTGAACAATGCGGGATAGATCCTGCCGCTGTCAATCTGATTTTGGACAAAGATAAAATTTCTAAACAAGAATGGAACATAGTTGTTACAGATATGTTTAGAATGGAATCCGGTATTTTTTATTTTCTAAAAAATATTGCACCGGTTCTTGCAATTGACGAAGGCGGATGTTTCCGTTCTTCTGCTGATTTTTTGTTGGACATTCTTCCTGTTTATTCTAATGTGCAGCCGAATTTTTTACGTTGTAATCTTTTGCAAATGCCAAAGCCGGAAAACAGAAAACAAAAAAAGTTTTCCGTTGAAAATTCAAAACCAAAAATTTTAATAAGCTTTGGATCGGAAGATACTGCTGATTTAGGCAAGACAGTTGCATCTGCACTTGCAATTTGCGATCAAGTTGATGTAACACTTGTTAGCGGTATTCTTTATGATGATGCAAAAAAATTAACTGTAAATAGTAATTGTGTTAGACAAATTCTAAAAATAGAAAATATGCGGGAGCATTTGGCTGAATATGATTTGCTGATTACACATTTTGGACTTAGTGCTTTTGAGGCACTCTGCGCCGGCACACTAGTTATACTTGTTGCGCCTACACGGTTACACAAAAAGACAGCACAAATGGCAGGCTTTTTTTCTGCAGGGTTCGGTAAAAAAGGAGCTTTAAAAATTCCAAGACTTCTTTTCAATCACACAAATTTTATCGGGCACACAAAATTCATTGAATCTCTTTCTAAGCGGTGTGCCGAACTTGAAAAAAAATATAATTTGGAAGCGCAAAATACACTTGCAGATTTTATACAACAACTAGAGCCGCAGTCGCCATCTGTATGCCCTGTTTGCGGCAGCACAAAAGAAAACAAAACCATAGCCCGTTTTAGCGGACGGACATACAAATTATGCGAAGTTTGTTCGATGTATTACTTATTGCGCATAACGCCACCCGATATTGAATACAGTGAATACAACGAAAAATATTTTTTTGAAAATTACAAAAAACAATACGGTAAAACATATTTAGAAGATTTTGCTTCGCTAATAGCAATGGCAAAAAAAAGGCTTTTTCATATACATAAAATTGTAGAACGCAGCGATGCAAAAAACACATCTGGAAAAACGCTACTGGATATAGGCTGTGCTTATGGAGCATTTTTATCTGCCGCACAAGAAGAAGGTTTTATTCCGCATGGCGCGGATATATCAGATGCAGCCGTAGCTTATGTAAATGGCACATTGCACATCCATGCCGAAAAATGTGATTTTGAATACGAAGATACTGATGCAGTAAGAAAATTTTATGACGTGATCACATTGTGGTATGTTGTCGAGCATTTCCAAAATCTTAAAGCAGCACTCCTAAAAATAAAATCAATTTTACAAGATGGCGGTGTGTTGGCATTTTCTACACCGAGCGCCGCAGGTATTTCTGCACGCAAATCAATAAAAAACTTTTTAAAACAAAGCCCGGAAGATCACAGGACAGTACTAAATCCGCATAAAATAAAACAATTGTTAAAAGTTTTTGGTTTTGATGTTCAAAAAATTGTTATCACAGGACATCATCCTGAACGCTTTCCCATAATAGGAAAATATTTGCATCCAAGCACAACAAAAAAAACCGGCAAAATTTTATATAGAATTATTTTTTTAATAAGCCGCTTTTTTAGATTAGGCGATACATTTGAGGTATACGCTGTAAAACAAACCGATTCTGAATCAAAGTCTACATAAGAGATGCCCTTGAGCCGGTCAATTACACGCTATTTTTCCGGCGGCGGTGCGGGCTTTTTTGTCGGTATCTAGTATTTCTTCGATTGTGTTGGAGGCAGCACTAAAATCTTGATCCAAAACTTTTGCGCAGATGTTTGCTATATCTGTAAAAAAAATTTCTTTTGCAAGGAATGCAGCGACAGCTACCTCGTTTGCAGCGTTATATGCAATTGTATATGAGCCGCCTTTTTCTAATGCTTCGTAAGCAAGGCGCAGCATGGGAAAGCGTTCTGTGTCAGGCTGTTCAAAGGTTAATGTTAAATCTGTAAAATCCAAAAGTCCCCATATTGAATTGACAACTTGCGGATAAAATACAGCATTCGATATAGGGACGCGCATATCCGGCTGCGACGCTTCCGCAAACACAGCTCCGTTTTTTAAACGCACCATTGAATGAATGATGCTTTGGGGGTGCACCACTACTTTAATTTTTTCAGACGGCATATCAAAAAGTTTTGCGGCTTCTATAACTTCCAGCCCTTTGTTTGCAAGACTCGCCGAGTCAATAGTGATCTTTGTGCCCATATTCCATGTGGGGTGCGCAAGAGCATCTTCTACTTGTACATTTTGTAATTGTTCTTTTGTATATTTTCTAAACGGACCGCCGGATGCAGTGATAATTATTTCCTGCAGAGCATCACGCCCATGTGCATTGACAAGGTTAAAAATTGCAGAGTGTTCGGAATCGACAGGTATAATTAAAGATTCATTTTTACGTGCCGTCTTAAAAACAAGATCGGATGCCATTACGATTGTTTCTTTATTTGCAAGAGCAAGGTCAGCACCGCTTTCCAAAACTGCCAACGATGGACGTAAACCTGCAGCACCTGCAATCCCGTTAACTGCAATATCGGCACCACATTCCGCAATCGCATTTAAAAGCGCTCCGCTTCCTTCTGTACCGCTTAGTACGATCCTTGCCGCAGGAAATTCACATGCTAGTTTGTCCATATCTTTTGAATTGTTATTTGCACTTAACAGCACAATATTGAATTGGCATGCTCCAGCTGAATTTGCCGCAGTTAAATTTGATTCGCGTATAACATCTAGTGTGCTGCGGCCTATAGAGCCAGTAGCACCCAGAACAGCAATGTTTCGTGTCATTTTGCCGGCTGCGTCAATCGCATAAAAGTGTCTTTAAAACCTGTTCCGGATCATCTAAGTTGATAATAGAAAGTGTTTTATTTTCGTACATTGCAAATGTGTGCAAATGATCCTGCGATTTAGGCAATGATATTGAACCCGGATTACAAAAAATAATATTATCTTTTTTTTCCAATTTCCACACATGTGTATGCCCCGAAAAATGAATACTGCCGTCCGGCAGCTTAAACGGCAAACCGTTTTCAAATAAATGCCCATGTGTTAAAAATATTTCGCGCCCTTCATCCACAACAATTGTATAGTCTGACATGCATGGAAAAGATAGCAACAGTTGATCAACTTCTGCCTCGCAATTGCCGCGCACCGCAATAATTTTATCTGCAAATGTATTTAAAATTTCTGATGTTTGTTGTGGAGAATGTCCTTGCGGCAGTGCGTTACGCGGTCCGTGATACAAAACATCACCTAAAATAAAAAGATGATTTGCGCCGCTTGCAGTAAATTGATCGCAAGCTTTTTTTGTCCATTCATAGGATCCGTGAATGTCGGAAATTATCATGTACTTCATGCTATTAGTGTAATATTTTTTGCAATAAAAATATAGCAGCTTATGTAGTAATGCAGTTATGCAGTACCGTGCTTGCCGGTAGGCATAAAATCTAGTATAGTGATCAAATGTTACTTGAATACAAAAACTTCCATGCCGCATTTGGCGAAAAAGAAGTTATACATGGGGTAAACCTTTGTTTAAATGCAGGTGAAACATTGGCGCTGGTAGGCGAAAGCGGCAGCGGCAAGACCGTAACATCGCAAGCTATATTGCGTCTGCAAAGTGAACAATGGATACGCTATCCTAAAGGTCAGTTACTTTTTGAAGGGCGCGATATTTTAAAGATGAATAATGCCGAGCTTCGTTGTCTGCGCGGCAAAGAAATCGGTATGATTTTTCAAGAACCTATGACAAGTTTAAATCCGCTGCAAAGGGTAGAGACACAACTTGCAGAATCATTATTTTTGCATCAAGGAATC
>BTID01000052.1:0-5180 GCA_036245275.1 Termitinemataceae bacterium | reverse complement strand
ATTGATGTTCAAGCAACACGATAATCTTTTCTGCAAGCAAAAAAGAAATGTCGTTTTTACGGCTGTTAAAAAGCACATCTGAAAGTGTGTTTATGGTTAGCGGCACTGAATTATCGTAAAACACACCCGACAAGGCACTGTAAAGTTCACGCAAAAGAGCTTCATTGCTAAAAAGGCTGACAAAAACGGTATCTTTGTATTTTGTGTTTACACCCATAATTTTATTCTATCATAAAATGACTATCAATGACTATTGCATAACAATTACTTTCCTATTGAAAATATTTCAAAAACTGCCGATAATAATAAAAACGCCGCATAAGCGGGGTGGATGTAAGTTGGAAACATTCGTATTATGCAGTTGGATAGTGGGCAGGAGATAAAATGGCAACAAAAATAACGATGGAAGAAGGAATACGTTGTTACAATATGAAACGCTGGGATTCTGCAATGACGGCATTCTTAGAAGTGGATTCCTCAGAATTTAACGAAGATCAAAAATCAGAGCTTGCTTACTATTTAGGACTCTGCTACACAAAATTAGAACGTTACAATGATGCTCTTTTGTATCTGGAACAGGTTGTTACCGGCAATACAGCCCCATTGCGCGTATGCCAGTGCCGCCTGACACTTTCCTACATTTATATGATTACACGCCGTCCAAAAATGGCAGAGTTCGAGTTGGACAGACTTATCAAGAGCGGTTTTAAATCAGTGCAGATTTACACAATGTTGGCATTTGCAGCTTGGAATCAGCAAGAGGAAGATAAAGCAATAGAATATTACGAATGTGCACTGGATATAGATCACACAAACCTTACTGCAATGAACGGGCTGGGTTTTCTTTTGGTTGAATCCGGTAAAGATGTTCAACGCGGACTGGATCTGTGCAAACGTGCCGTCAACAAAAAACCGCAGAATGCGGCATACCTTGATTCCTTAGGCTGGGCATACTACAAAATCGGCGAAATGACAGAAGCCCGCCAGTGGTTACGCCGCGCCCTTGACCTTGCGCCGCGCCAAAAAGAAATCAGCGGTCACATGAAAGTTGTTGTCGGCGAAAACGCAGCTTCGTAAATTTCAGATCAAACCTATCGAACATAGGAGTAAAAGTTGATTCTTTCGATTGTTGTCCCATGTTACAATGAAAACAGTGTTTTGCCTGAGACAGCAAAAAGGCTTGCGTCAAAAATAGAACAACTGAAATCACAAAAATTAATTTCTGAAAATTCAAATATTGTTTTTATTGACGACGGTTCAACAGATGATACGTGGGATATAATATCAAAATATCATAATGAAAATCCGGCATTATTTTACGGAATTAAATTATCAAAAAACAGGGGACATCAAAATGCTCTTTTGTGCGGATTGCTTACAATGAAAGATCATTGTGATGTTGCTATTTCCATTGATGCTGATTTGCAAGATGACATAGAAATATTCGATAAAATGTTAGCACAGCATGTTTCTGCCGGTTGCGAAATCGTATACGGTGTGCGATCAAAGCGTAAAACAGATAGCGTTTTTAAAAGAACAACCGCGCTTTTATTTTATTCATTCATGCGCTTTCTTGGTGTAGAGATTATATATAATCATTCTGATTTTAGACTAATGGGTAAGCTGGCGTTAAATGCACTCTCAAAATACAAAGAAGTGAATTTGTTTCTGCGCGGAATTATCCCAATGTTAGGATTTAAATGCGGCATTGAATATTATGAACGTGCCGCACGCTTCGCAGGGAATAGCAAATATCCGCTAAAAAAAATGTTAGCATTTTCATTTCAAGGAATAACTTCGTTATCAATAAAACCTATCCGAATGATTACATTCTTAGGTGTATTCATATTCTTTTTTAGTATTGTAATGGCTGCTTATTTTATTTACAGACATTTTTCAGGGCACACGATTGTAGGCTGGTCCAGTATGATTGTTTCACTTTGGGCAATAGGCGGCTTGATTCTATTCAGTATAGGTATCGTAGGTGAATATATCGGCAAAATATATTTGGAAGCAAAACAACGTCCCCGCTATCAGATCGAACAATTTTTGCATGATTAATAATCTGTAAAAATTCAATTTAGAAATTGTAATCAGCGTAAATACGGGGGAAATAAATGGACATAGAGTTATTGCATGAACGCAGCCGCATTATAAAAAATATCCGCACATTTTTTGATGCAAAAAAATATTTAGAAGTTGATACTCCGCTTTTAGCACCGGACCTTATACCTGAATCTTGCCTTGAAGTTTTTCAAACAGAAAGATTGCCTTCTCCGTTAAGTAAATATCAAACTAAAAAACCATATTGGCTTATTCCGTCTCCTGAAATTTGGATGAAGAAACTTATTGCACAACACAAAACCAGCATATATCAAATTTGCAAAAGTTTTAGAAATGGTGAATCTTCCGGTTTAATGCACAGTCCTGAATTTACAATGCTTGAATATTACACGATGGATGCAGACTATATCAACTCACTTGCAGTTAGCGAAGACTTGTTTGACAATTTGTTATGTGCCATTGATAGTCATGCATCACTTTATTGTGATCTGCAAAATTATAAAACTATCGCGCCGCCTTTTATACGCATGACAATGGAGGAAGCATTTTCTAAATTCGCAGGGTTCAGTTTAACAAAGGCTATCAAAAATAAAACGATGTACAAAGAAGCGTTACGTCTTGGTCTGCAAGTAACAGAAGATGCTGATCCTGCCGTACTTTACGATTTAATTTTTATATCAAATGTAGAGACGGCTTTGCCAAAAGAAAAACCGGTTGCCATTTTGGATTATCCTGCAATTGTTCCATGCCTTGCTTCGTTAAATGATGCAAGCATAGCAGAGGAAGCAACACGGCAGCGTTGGGAACTTTATATACATGGCATAGAAGCAGCAAATTGTTTTTCGGAAGAAACTGATCCGGTTAAGGTTAAATCTTTTTTTGAAAGCGAAGCGCAAATAAAAAAAGAAAAATCATTTAATGTCCATAATATAGACACAGATTACTACAAAATATTTTACGGCTTTCCACGCTGTAGCGGTGTTGCCATGGGGCTTGACCGCGTTATAATGGCTATAACAGGCAGAAAAACAATTGACGGTGTTTTGCCGTTCCCTATGGAGAATTAGTGATTACGGAAACCCATTGGAAGTTTAATTTCGGCGCTATACTCATAGCTCAAACTTTGGCTATGATGGGGTTTTCTATGTCTATGCCGATAGTACCGCTTTTCTATGCCGACGAGATTGGCATAACAGATCCGGCTAAATTAAAAATATGGGTTGGAATTACGCAGTCATTTTCTTCGATAACGTTGGCAATTTTCGCACCCATTTGGGGGCGTTTGGCAGATGTTTTCAGCCGCCGCGCGATGTTATTGCGGGCTATGATAGGCGGTGCCTTTGTAGTTTCTTTGATGTCTCTTGTGCAGCATCCATGGCAGCTTTTAGTATTGCGGACAATACAAGGCTGTCTTACAGGAACTGTTGCAGCGGCTACTGTACTCATTGCAGGTATAACACCTGCTGCAAGTTTGGCGTTTGCACTTGGTATGCTGCAAACCGGTATGGCAACCGGCAACTCTTTAGGACCGCTTGCCGGAGGTCTTATTACAGATTTTGCAGGGCATCGTTTTGCGTTTTTAGGTACAGGTATAACTCTTGCAATTTCTGCACTTCTTGTTTTATTTTTTGTACACGATCCGCAAGAGAGTGCGCAAGAAAAAATTGACAAAGAAAAAAATAGATCAACTAAAAAATTGATGCCTGATTTTAAAATTATTTTGTCATCAAATGCTATTTTTGCTTTGTTGGTTGTATCATTTGCAATACAAGTTGCAAACTCAACTGCGAATCCAATACTGCCGTTGTTTTTGCGCGACATTGTTGATGGTTCGATGTACAGAAACTATGTAGGTTCTGCAACAGGAATTGTACTTGGTTTGGGTGCATTTGCCGCTGCTATAGCTGCTCTGTTATCAGGCAAATTTTCTATGCGCATTGGATACTGGAAGACATTGATTGTATGTTTAGCGCTTGCCTGTATTATTATTGTGCCGCAGGCTTTTGTAAAAAATTTATTTCAACTAACTGTAATACATTTTATAGCTTCATTTTTTATTGGTGCTGCAATGCCGGTTTTACAAGCAATGCTTGCAACTAATTGCAAAAAAGGAAACCAAGGCAGCGTATTCGGATTGAATAGCGCCGTTGCATCAACAGGTGCTGCAATAGGACCTGTGATAGGATCAGCTGCGGCAATGGCAGGCTACCGTGCCGTATTTCCTATTACCGCATTAATACTTGGTGCGGCATCAGTTTTGTTAATTCACAAAACAAAAAAGAGAGCGTAGAGGATTTTTTAATGAATAATTATGTACTTTCTGCTGACATTGGAACATCATCATTAAAGGCCGCCGTCCTTGACATTGCGGCAAATACAACATGTGATCAATTAAGATTAAAATCATTTGCTAAAATTGCATATAACGATATTATTTTGCAAGGCAATATTTTAACATCAACAGGAATTAATGCAGAACATTGGGAAGCTGCATTTTTAAGAGCTGCAGAAACCCTTCGCAAGTTTGACCCAGATGTATTTTCTAAAATAAATGCAATTTGCATTTGGAAAAAGAAAATCATAATAAAAACCGCTTTCGATGGACGGACCGATGGCAACTTTTGTTCCCGGAAAAAGCTTGGTAACAGCCTGTGCCATAACATGACTCACCGAATGCCGCAACATTTGCAGCTTTTCGCTATTTTTTGCTTCAAAACCTGACATAAAAACCTCTATACATATAAGAATTTCACTTTTTAGAGCTAAGGTCAAGACACAACAAAAAATATGTGCTTAACACTTTTTTATATGTGTTACGGTTCAATGACGATGGGGTGTAAAACATGGCTGTAAAAAATTGGTGACTGGCACTTTGGAATTGTCGGCTTTATGGTGTTTTTGGTGCCAGTCACCGATACCACCGATACTGTGCCAGTCACCAAAAACAGTCCTGATACGGTGCCAGTCACCAAATCTATAAATCTATCACCAAACCTATGACAAATATCACAAACCCATGATAAATGTCATAGGTTTGTTATTTTTTTCTCACTTTTGTAAAGCGCCGTGCTACTTTGCACCATTATTATATGTGGGGGGATATTTTTTTTTTTTTT
>BTID01000051.1:0-5526 GCA_036245275.1 Termitinemataceae bacterium | reverse complement strand
GACCTGATTTTATTATGGCCCTCTTGGGTTCCGGTGTTCTAAAAAGCGGACTAGCCTGCGACAGGGCGGGTAGTTCCGAAGGAATCAACATCTGTGTAAAAGATAAACCAAGTGCTGCGATACAAAATGTACGGGTGCTGCCTTCAGCAATCAAAGGCTTATGGAATGTAAGTGTTGTGTTAAATGAATCCGGCAGCATTTTTGATGACTATAGAAAGTGTACAGGCGCAGGTAATAAAAGTTACGATCAAACATTAACGGAATTATTGAATGGAATAAAACCGCCTTATAAAAAAGAAAACTTGCCGGATGTATTAAAAAAAATAACAGGCGGCGTGTGCGAGGCACTTGCAACATTAAATGCTGCCGGTTATACGATAAACGAAATGGTTGTTTCAGGCGGTCAATCAAAAAGCCGTGTATGGAATCAAATAAAAGCTGATGTGTGCGGCGTAACATTTTTAAAACCGGAAATTAGCGATACAGAACTTACAGGAGATGCTGCCTGCTGTGCTTTAGCTCTTGGAACAGTAAGCACTCTGGTAGAAGCTATTGAAAAACTTGTTGTCATAAAAGAAAAAATTGTTCCGCAAAATTGAACGTTGTATTTGTATATATTGCGAAAGACATCATACTCGCGTAAAATGTAAGTGATGGAATATTGCAGTCAAATTTCAATCGAAACATTGTTTAAAAAAGATTCTTTTGTTTATATGATCGGAATAAAAGGCACAGGTATGTGTGCGTTTGCTGAGCTGCTGCATTACAATAAAATACGCGTATGCGGCAGTGATACACCGGATGTTTTTTATACCGATGCAATTTTGAAATCACTTAATATTGCTTATTACGAAGGTTTTGAGCCTTCAAATGTGCCTCTTAATGCTGATCTTATAATCCATTCTGCAGCATATACACCAGAAAATAATTGTGAAGTTGCCGCCGCTTTATCATTAAATACTCCGCTTGTAAAATATACTGAAGCACTTGGAGCATATTCTGCTTTGTTTGATTCGGCAGGTGTCGCCGGTGTTCATGGAAAAACTACAACTACGGCGCTTTGCGGTGTTGTTGCTGCAGCATTAAAATTACCGGCACAGATTTTAGCAGGCAGCGCCGTATCAAACTTTGGTTCCGGCTGCAACGGCGCACGCTGCACACTGTTTTTAGGCAATGAATATTTTATAGCAGAAACTTGTGAATACAGAAAACATTTTTTAAGTTTTAATCCTAAACGTATTATTCTTACTAGTGTAGAAAGTGATCATCAAGATTTTTTTCCTACATACAATTCAATACGCGATGCCTTTTTGGAATATGTTACAAAATTAACTTGTAACGATTGTGAACAAAAAAAAGAGGCGATGCTAATTTATTGTGCAGACGACTTGGGTGCAAGCGAAGTTGCAGCTATGTTAAAAAAAACTGCCGCTGCAGATTGCGCTGTGCGCTACGTCCCTTACGGATTTTCTGCAGATGGTGATTATAAAATAACGGACTACAAAACAGAAAACGAAAAAGCTTATTTTGAATTGGCAGGTTTTAAACAACAATTTTCTTTGCGTGTAAGCGGCAGGCACAATGCGCTTAATGCAACGGCAGCGCTTGCCTTGTGTGCCGGTATTGCAAACGAAAAAAATATGCTTACACAAGCGCATATAAAAAACGCTGCCGCTGCCTTAGATGACTTTAAAGGCAGCAAACGCCGTCTTGAAATATTAGGAGAGGCAAACGGCATTTTATTTATTGATGATTACGCGCATCATCCTACTGCAATAAAAACGACACTTGCAGGATTAAAAGATTTTTATCCGCAACGCCGGATTGTTGTAAGTTTTATGCCGCATACCTACACAAGAACGCATGCGCTTCTTGACGAATTTGCCTCTGCATTTACTTATGCCGACGTGCTTGTTCTGCATAAGATTTACAGCTCTGCGCGTGAAACTGCCATACCCGGCATTAGCGGCGAGACATTATTCAAAAAGACAGAAAAAATATTTTTGCAAAACAATAAGAATGCCGTATATTATTTTGCAGAACCTTGCGATGCAGATGTTATGTTAAAAAGCTTTTTACAAAGCAAAGATTTATTTATAACAATGGGTGCAGGCGACAACTGGAAACTTGGCAAGTTGTTATATGATGAAATGCGGCAAAAATAATACGGAGATAAATTATGAAAAGCATGACAGGATTTGCATTTATAAAAAAAGAAATAAACGATTTACCAAACAACAGGACTCAGATTTGCATTGAAATAAAAAGTTACAACAACAGATATTTGGAAATATTTTGCAATCTTCCGTCTACACTTTCCGCTTTGGAACCTCATATACGAAGTATAATAAATTCAAAATGTGAGCGGGGAAAAATCGAAGTAAATATCCGCTTTATATCAAATACTAATAATATTGCAATAAGTGTTAACGAGCAGGTTTTGCATGCATACATCGATGCTGCAAAAATTATTCAAAAAAAATTGCAAGACGAGTTTTCAACTAACAACGGCATATCTTCTGTTGTTGACGATATTTCAGTGAATACTTTTTTAAATTTAACCGGTGTTTTAGAAACTCAAAAAGTTGATATTGATGAAAACGCTGCATGGCTTTTAATAGAAGATCCATTTAATGATGCGCTAAATAAATTTGAAGAAGAGCGCCTTCGCGAAGGCACGCACACAAAAGAAAACATTCTTTATAATTTAAAAATATTGGAAAATTCACTTGATCATATAAAAACATTTTTACCGGCTATCGAAAATTCAATAAAAGAAAATTTGATAAGCAGATGCCATGAAATACTTATCGATAAAATTGACGAAACCCGTATTCTTTCGGAAGTCGCCGTAATGCTTATGAAGTATACAATAGCAGAAGAAATTTCAAGATTAACTGCACATTTTTCTGAATTTAATGCCGAAATTATAAATAATGATAAACCTGCAAAAAAACTTGACTTTCTTTGTCAGGAAATAAATAGGGAAATCAATACTATAGGCTCTAAAACACCGCTTATTGAAGTTAGCAAGGAAGTTGTAACAATGAAAGATGCTGCGGAAAATATTAGAGAGCAACTTAGGAATGTAGAATAATGGATACAAAAAAAACTAAAAAAATCAAAATTGCAATTTCCGGAAAAAGCGGCTGCGGGAATACAACAGTAAGCAAAATTTTATCTGCAAAATTAGAGCTGCGTTTTATTAATTTTACATTTAGAAATATTGCACAGGAAAAAGGCATAACGCTAGAAGAAGTTTTAACAAAAGCAGAAACTGACGACAGTTGGGACAGAGAGGTTGACGACAGACAACTTCAATATGCGCGCAATGAAAATGCAGAAAAAGGTTGTGTTTTAGGTTCACGTCTTGCAATTTGGTTTTTAAAAGAAGCGGATTTAAAAGTTTATTTAAACGTAAATCCTGAAATACGTTTTGAACGTATAGCGCAACGTGAAGGCGGCAAAATAGAAGATGTTACTGCATTTACAATTGCCCGTGATAAACAAGATCATGAACGTTATTTGCGTTTGTATAACATTGATAATGACAACTACTCTTTTGCCGACATGGTAATTGATGCAGGTATTCTAAACCCTGAAGAAATAGTTGGAAAAATTATTGACAAGATCAATTCTGTAAATAATTAATGCACAAGATAATTACCGCAGCTATATCAGTATTTTGCGCTTTATTTTTTTTAAACTGCACTACTTCACAAAAATTATTGATAGTTCAAGACTATCAAATTGGAACTGCGAAAATAAAACAAGACACCGTCATAAAAATTATTTTAATTACAGATCTGCACAGCGAGGTTTACGAACATGAAGACCAACCAATTATAAATAAAATAAATGCAGTTAATCCTGATTTGATTATGTTGGCAGGCGATATTGTAGATGATAAAACACCTATAGCCGGTGCTGCTTTATTTTTGTCATTAATAAAAGATATAGCACCTATATACTATGTAACAGGAAATCATGAATACTATTCAAACAAAATACCGCAGATAATAGAAATGCTGCAAAGTTTTGGTGTACATATTTTGTCTGACAATTTTGTACAAATACAAATTAACGGCAACGATATTATTTTGGCAGGTATAGAAGATCCAGCTATAAAAAAATATTACAACAAATCGTATACAACAGAAAATATTAAAACAATGCTTGCCGGTATCAGTACTCTAACAGATAGCAAATATGCAATTCTTTTAATTCATCGTCCGGAAATTTCACTAACGTATAAAAATAATTTTGATTTATTACTTTCAGGTCATGCTCACGGCGGACAGATTCGTACAAAAGTGTTTAAGAACGGATTATACGCACCTGGTCAAGGATTTTTTCCAAAATATACAGGCGGACTTTACAATTTAGATGATGACAACCAAGCTGCAACACTTATAGTAAGTGCAGGTCTTAGCACTAAGCGTCCAAGATTTTCACGCAAAGGCAACCCGCCTGAGATCGTGCTTATTAGAATTTATGGTTTTTAAAATTTGTTTGCACCACAGCTAATTACTAGGATCTAATTACTAGTGGACTATCATAAAAAAAATTATTAAAATATACATACCGTATAGGAGTTACAAAAAATGTACACACCCATAGACCCAAAACAAAACTTTCCTGCCCTAGAGGAGGAGATTCTTAAATTCTGGGAAGCTAATGACATATTTAAAAAATCGATTGCACAGCGCGAAGGCAGCAAAGAATTCACTTTCTACGACGGTCCCCCTTTCGCCACCGGTCTGCCGCACTTTGGTCACTTTGTGCCAAGCACAATCAAGGACATCATTCCGCGTTATCAAACTATGCGCGGCAAAAAAGTTGACAGGCGTTTTGGTTGGGATTGTCACGGGCTGCCAGTCGAAAACCTCATCGAAAAAGAACTAGGACTTAACAGCAAAACCGACATCGAAAATTACGGCATAGGAAAATTCAACGAAGCATGCCGCGAGAGTGTTTTACGTTATACGAAAGAATGGCGCACCATAATCACACGGCTAGGCCGCTGGGTAGATTTTGACCGCGACTACAAAACAATGGAATCAGGCTATATGGAAAGCATCTGGGCGGTTATTAAGGCACTCTGGGAAAAAGGTCTACTCTACGAAGGTTACTACATCCTGCCATATTGCCCGCGTTGCGCAACGGTGCTTTCCAACCACGAACTCAATTTAGGCGGTTACAAAGACGTGCATGATCCTGCGATCACAATCAGATTCAAGATCAAAGAGGGGGAAGTCTCCCCCTCGCTACAGCCTGCGGCTTCCGCTACCCCCTCTGCGGGGACACCCCGCAACGCCCCATCTCTCTACTTCCTAGCATGGACTACAACGCCGTGGACGCTGCCTTCAAACTTAGCACTCACTCTTGGTGCAGACATTGATTATGTGATGTTACAACTCGAAACTGGTGATTGCTATATTTTAGCGCAAGCCAGATTAGAAGCGTACAAAAAAGAGTTAGGCGAAATTAAAATATTGTGGACAAAAAAAGGCAGCGAACTTGCAG
>BTID01000050.1:0-7696 GCA_036245275.1 Termitinemataceae bacterium | reverse complement strand
TGATGTTGGTATGGATAATCCTGATTTTTTAGACCGCTACCCTAATGAATTTTCCGGAGGACAGCGGCAGCGTATAGCGATAGCACGTTGCCTTGTTATAAAGCCTGAAATTTTAGTGCTTGATGAACCGACATCAAGTTTGGATCGCAGTAATCAGTTTCAAGTAATTGATCTGTTGATAGGTCTACAGAATGAACACAATCTATCATACATTTTTATTAGCCACGATCTGCGTATCATTCGCAGCCTTTGCCATAAACTAATTATCATGAAGTCCGGCAAAGTTGTAGAATCTGGCAGCACGCAAGAAATATTTACAAACCCAAAAGAACTTTACACTCAAACATTGTTAAAGACAGCATTCTTGTAGCGCTATTTATCAAACAATTCTGCATCCGGCTCGGAATCTTCGCCGTCTTCCGGCGGATTCATTAAAATTTCAATGCGGCTTTCTACTTTTTCCAAATCTTTTTCTAAACTGCGTGCAAGTTTTATACCTTCTTCAAATGAGCTTAATGCTTCATCAAGCGGAATCTCTGTGCCTCGGATTTTCTCGCCAATCATTTCTAATTTTTCTAAGCGTTGTTCAAAATTTTTCATACTTATCTATCTCCTCTATCTCCACTATATACATTGCCATACACCTTCCAACATGCTGGTCATTTAAATTTTTCTTTCAGCATCGCAGAAAAATCGTCCGCACTTATTTCTTGCTTTTCGATAATTGTATCATTATGCGTTTCGATTAAGTGTTGCGGAATCTCTGCCAAAAAAGGAGATTGCACTTGTTCTTTTAAATCGCCGCGCCTCTTGCGTGTACGGCAGCTTGTAATAATAAGTTTGCTGCGGGCGCGTGTTAGAGCAACATAAAAAAGACGGCGCTCCTCTTCAATATTTTGCGGATCATCTTCGATAGTGCGATCACTTGGCAGTATTCCCATTTCTGCACCGGCTATAAACACAACAGGAAATTCCAAACCTTTTGATGCATGAATTGTCATAAGGTTTACTTTACCCGAATCATCGTCTTCTGCTTCGTCCCGTGTCAACAAACTTATTCTATTAAGATATGCATAAAGTGATGTATCACCAGCGCCGGAATTTTCCCAGTTTTCGATTGAGTTAATTAGCGATTGTATATTTGTAAATTTCCAACGTGCAAGTTTTTCATTTTTGTTATACTCCGTTACAAGATACGACCAGTAATCAATTGTATCAACAAGCGCACTTACTTTTTTAGAAAGACCTTTTTTGTTTCCCAGCATTAATTCACGCTGTGTTTCGATAAGCGTCATGAATTTATCAATGTCATCTTCGGCAGTCTCTTCAAACAATGTGTCATCGGCATATCTGAGCTTTAGAGCGGCATCCCATAGCGGTGTTTTATTTGATCGTGCAAGATTTGAGATTTCTGTGATTGTCCGTTTTCCTATGCCGCGTCGAGGTGTATTGATGATCCGTAAAAGATTAATATCATCATTTGTGTTTGCAATCAACCGTAGATAACTTAACACATCTTTTATTTCGCTACGTGCAAAAAAACTTGTGCCGCCTGAAACTCTATACGGAATATTTTCGGCTAACAATGATTCTTCAATTCTATCCATTAGCGAATTGTTACGTACAAGAATTCCAAAATCACCAAATTTTAAATTTTCATCAAAACGCATTGTGTTGATTTGTGCCGCGATAAAATCTGCTTCTTCGCTTTCGTTTAAAGGCAGATACAGATCGATAGGCTTACCGCTTTCTGTGGGTGTCCATAATTTTTTTTCTTTACGGTTGCTGTTATTCAAGATAACACCGTTTGCAGCATCCAATATCGTAGTTGTAGAACGGTAATTTTGCTCTAACTTTATTTCGATTCTATGTGGAAAATCCTTTTCAAAGTTTTGAAAATTTTCGTAATTCGCACCGCGCCAAGAGTATATTGATTGATCATCATCACCTACGACACAAACATTTTTATCTGCTAACAATTTTAAAAGATTGTATTGTGCCAAACTTGTATCTTGAAACTCATCAACCATTATGTAGGTATAGCGCTTACGGTATTTTTCCAATACGCTAGGATGCTCTGCAAAAAGTTTTATAGGTAGTATTAACAAATCATCAAAATCAACAGAGTTGTATACTTTTAATAAAACATTATACTCTTCATAAACAGGTTTTAATGCAGAGTTCACTTCAGCCCAAGTAATGCGTTGTATTTTTATATCAGAAAATATTTTTGCAATATTTTTTAGATCAGTGCTTTCACCTAACATTTTACATTCCAGTAGTGCTTCTTTTATTGCTTGCAACTGATCGCTTTCATCATAAATAGAAAAATTTTTTCTGTAACCAAGTGCTTCAATTTCGTTACGCAGAATCTGTACACCAAATGCATGAAACGTACTTACAGTAAGGGCTTGCAGTTTAAGGTCGCTTAAATCTTTTATGCGTGTTTCCATTTCGCGTGCAGCTTTGTTTGTAAATGTTAGTGCAAGTATCGAAGACTGAGGCACACCGTGCTGCAGCATATATGCGATACGGTATGTGATAACCCGCGTCTTACCGGAGCCTGCCCCCGCAATAATTAAAACAGCCCCTTCAATAGTTTTGGCGGCCTGTGCCTGAGGAGGATTTAAATCTTTATCAACATCAATCGTCATCTAGTTTACAGAATAACACTTATTACCAGAAAGTATAATCACCGCACATTTGCAATATATCAAATTATGATCTGCCTGCAATGGCTATCATTTTTGTGTAATTTAATGCGCCTTCTCTGCGGTATGATCCCAGCCGATGGTCATCGTAAGTGCAGTTTGTGCAATAAGCGATATTCAGAACACCGTCTTTTGCCAGTATGTGGGCGTTTGCAGCCTGCATATCAATATAATACCTGCCGAATTTGCTGCGCACAACACTGCCAAGCGGATATTGTTCAGGACTATTGTAATCTTTGCCGAATTCTCCGGTAAAAACTGCGGCACGATCTTCGCTAACTTCGTAACAGCAGCTTTTTATACAGGGACCAAGTACTGCAGAAACATTTTCCGGTTTTGTATTAAAAGATGTTTTCATAATATCAAGTGCATTGTGAACAATGCCGGTGCCTTTCCAGCCGGAATGTAAAACTGCAATTGCGTTATTAGCTTTGTCCAAAAGATAAACCGGAAGACAATCTGCAACCGTTACGGCAAGACAACAATCCTCACGCTGTGTTACAGAGCCGTCAGCCTCCTTAAGGGCTGCAACATAATCTTGTGTAATCAATACTACATCACGTGAATGGATTTGCTTAAATGAAAAAATATTTTTAGACGATATATTCAATGATTTAAATACAGCAAGGCGATTTGGATTTGTATCAGGAAAGTCATAGTTCATATCACCTGCATTGATTCCGCTAATTCCACAAAAAAAACTTTTTATTGGAGTGTTGTTAAAATAGAAATTGAATTTAGCAATATCTGCATGCTCTTCAAAGTTGATACTGAATGCATGCAGATTCATATTAGGCATCTGCTATTTGTTTCGCATTTTTTGCAAAATCACTTGAATTTTTTTATGAAGATCGGCATCAAATGTTTTTGTAGAAAATAATTGCGGCATAGCTTTATCAACATCTGCAATCCATTGATCCAGATCGGATTGGTTTGTGCGTACAACGTTAAGACCATGATCTTGCATTGTTTTTACTGCCGTATCTTCCAGCGAAACAATTTTAGGATCAAGGGTGGGACCGATACTTGCGGCATTATCTAAAAGTTTTGCTTTATATTTTTCCGGCAAGTTATCCCAGCATGGTTTATTCATTACAATAGCGCCTACAAAAGGTGCAATTTTAAAATCAGACATGTGTTTTGCAATGCCGAACACTTGCGTAGGTGCAGCCGCTATAGGACTATTAAAAACAACGTCGATAGCTCCTGAATTCAGCGACATGATAGTGTCATTCATTCCTACCGGTGTAATTTGGTATCCCATTGATTTAAATGTGTTTGTAAACGCAGCAGGACTTTGCGGACCGCCTAATTTTTGCTTTTTTAAATCTGCCGGTGTTTTAATAGGGGAACGTGCAAAAAACCTAAGCCATCCTGCTCTATTCCAAGCAATGGGGTAAAAACCCTGTGCTATAAGTTTATCGTTCATTTCTTTGTTTAACTCATTCAATACTGCAGTAAGCTCGGCTTCTGTGCGGATTAAGAACGGAGTGCTTACAGTCATAATATCAGGAGATATTTCGTTTAACCCCACTGATGTTAAAACAGCAGCCTGTATCTGATTCTGTTTTAATTTACGTATAACGTCCGGTTCGTTGCCTGCAACCCCATTGTGGTAAACCTGCACATTTATTTGACCGCCGGAAATTGATGACCAGTCTTTTGCCAATTTATTTAGAGCTGCACCCCAAGGTGTTTGCTCAGGAGCAAGCGAAGCAAGTTTTAGAGTTGCGCTTCCATCTGCTTGCATCATACCTTCGGCAAAAGACATAACAGCACCGCCGCCTATTAAGAAAAAACAATATAAAAATATTTTTAAAGCTTTCATGATTTACATTATAGCATAATTCTGTATCAAAATACAAGTATACGAAACAGTATACGAAATAATATTTCTACGGCTTGCAGCATAACAGTTCTATGGCTTGCGGCAGCAAAACCCATTCGGCGTTTTCCATAACACGGCGCTGCAAAGTTTCGGGCGTGTCGTCTTCTAGCACATCAACTGATTTTTGCAAAATTATTTTTCCGCCGTCTACAATTTTATTTACCAAATGTACGGTAGCGCCGGTAACTTTTACCCCTCTTTTTAAAGCTGCTCTGTGTACATGCAAACCGTAAAACCCTTCGCCGCAAAAAGACGGAATTAAACTTGGATGAACGTTTATTATGCGGTTGCTGTATGTTTGTATAACGCTGTTGCCTAAAATGACAAGGAATCCTGCAAGCACTACCACATCAATATTATGATCATGCAAAACAGCAATCAATTTTGCGTCAAATTGATCTGATTTTTTGCAGCTATCAATTATTACAGTTTGTATACCGTATTTTTTTGCACGCTCTATTGCATACGCATTTTTGCATGATGATACAACAAGGGCAATATTTACATGCGGCATATCACCGCGTTTGTCTGCATCTATAATGGCTTGCAAATTAGTGCCGCCGCCTGACACAAGAATTGCCGCATTTTTTTTTATATTCACTTATGCGCCTTCTTAAATAATCTCTACACAAGAGCTGCCGCATTGATTATGAAGCAGCTTGCCTATCTTATATGCAAAGATGCCGGATTGTTTTAAGTTTGCAATAGCGGCATCAGCATCACCTGAGGCAACAATAGCTATCATGCCTACTCCCATATTAAATGTATTAAACATGTCATGCTCATTTATGCCGCCAACTTCTGCAATCAAATTAAAAATAGGCGGAATGATTGCATCACTTTTTTTTATGGAAATAGAAAAATTATTTGTTATGCAGCGCGGCATATTTTCGTAAAAGCCGCCGCCTGTTATGTGTGCTATTCCGTGCACATCTATTTTTTCCAAAAGATGCAGCACAGGTTTAACATAAATTTTTGTGGGTGTTAATAATTCTTCGCCAAGTGTTTTTCCAAGTACAGTTTTATAGTCTTGCAATATTTTTTTTGATGCGTTTTTGTTATCCATGCTTAAGCCAAAAACTTTGCGGATTAACGAAAATCCGTTTGAATGTACACCGCTTGAAGGCAGCGCTATAACAACATCGCCGCATTGCAGTTTAGCTGTGTCAGGCATTTTGGTTTTGCATACTAGAGCGCTGGTGAAACCGGCTATGTCATATTCGTCAACAGGATAAAATCCGGGCATTTCTGCCGTCTCGCCGCCTATTAAGGCACAGCCGCTTTGAATGCAGCCTTCTGCAACACCTTCTACAATTGCGGCGATTTTTTCCGGTATGTTTTTTCCGCAAGCGATGTAGTCTAAAAAAAACAAGGGTTTTGCAAAAGAACATATAACATCATTTACACACATTGCAACACAATCAATGCCAACTGTGTTATGTATGCATGTTAAGAATGCAATCTGCAATTTTGTACCAACGCCGTCTGTTCCTGATACCAGCACCGGTTTTTTTATGCCGCTTAGATCAAGTTCAAAATTGCCGCCAAAACCGCCAAGAGTGCCTAAAACTCCGGCTGTGCATGTTCGTTCAACAGATTTTTTAATAAGCTCCACAGCTTTGTAACCGGCTGTAATATCAACACCGGCTTTTGCATAACTTTCGCTAAAACTTTTTTCCATAAATTATTGCCCCACAAAATATACCGGCAAACAAAAATTCCTACAGCGCTAAAAAATTCTCAAGTATTTTTTTACCTTCCGGTGTTAGTATTGATTCAGGGTGAAACTGCACTCCGTATACATGATGTTCACTGTGCTGCACTGCCATAATACATCCGTCATCTGATGTTGCAGTTATGCGCAATGATTTGTTTATTGTGTTTGGAACTGCTGCCAGTGAATGATACCTGCCTGCTGTAATTGTTTGCGGCATGTTTTTAAAAATACTGCAAGTTGTATCAATTGATATTGTTGATGCCTTGCCATGCATCAATTGCGGTGCATAACTAACTGTTGCGCCGTAAACTTCGCAGATTGCCTGGTGTCCAAGGCACACACCAAAAATAGGTATGCGGCCTGCAAAATTTTCTATAACATTTTCGCAAATACCGGCATCTGAAGGCTTACCGGGACCGGGGGATAGCACAATGCTGCTTGGTTTTAACGATGCAATTTCCGCGATAGAAATTGCATCGTTACGCACAACAGTAATTTTAGGATTTATACATCCTATCAGTTGATATAAATTGTACGAAAAGCTATCGTAATTATCTATTAACAAAATCATTTTTTGTTACCGCCTAACGCACTGAGCACACCTTTCATTTTATTCTTACATTCTTCGTATTCGTTTTGAGGAACACTGTCTGCAACGATTCCTGCACCGGATCGTACAAATACGGTGCTGTTCTTTTTATAGGCAATGCGTATAGAAATACAAGTGTCCATGTTGCCGCTTAAATCTATATAACCGATTGCGCCGCCGTAAATACCGCGCCGTGTTTTTTCAAGCTCCGCAATAATTTCGCAAGCGCGGATTTTCGGCGCACCGGAAAGTGTACCGGCAGGCAGCACTGCATTTATTGCATCTAACGCACCGTATTCCTTTTTTATATTGCCGCTAATTGTAGAACCAATGTGCATAACATGCGAAAACCGCTCTATCGACATATATTTTTCTACTTTTACAGAACCGAATTCACATAACTTACCCAGATCATTTCTGCCAAGGTCTACAAGCATATTGTGCTCGGCAGCCTCTTTTGGATCTGATAACAATTCTGCTTCCAGTTTTTTATCTTCTGCATGATTGTCACCGCGCGGACGTGTGCCTGCAAGAGGAAAAGTCCACAGTTTGCCGTCTTGCAGTTTTACCAATGTTTCAGGCGAGGCACCGGCAATTTCAATATCATCACTTGAAAAATAAAACATATACGGCGATGGATTAAGCGTACGCAAGGCATTGTATGTATCAAAAATACTGCCTTCTATTTTTGCGCGCAACTGGTTAGCAAGCACCACCTGAAATATATCACCTTCTTTTATGTAATGCTTAGCCTTTTCCACCATTGCACAATATGCATCCCTATCAAAAAG
>BTID01000049.1:0-8743 GCA_036245275.1 Termitinemataceae bacterium | reverse complement strand
ATAATGGTAGTGATGAAAAGGTTTTTTTCGTTAACATTGGGTTTATTTCTACTCTTTTCTGTGCAGGTCTTGTTTGCGCAGGGGCAAAAACTCATTTTGCAGTTTGAACCGCTTACGGTAAAGGGTGCAAGCAACGAAGAGGCCTTACAGTTGGAAAAACTGATGCTTTCCTATCTTTCGGAAAAAGATTTGATTATCGTAAAAACTGTCCCGCCGCGCATGAGTAGGAATAACACCAAAGAAGATTTGCCGGAGGTTGTCCCGCCGGATTATATTATGAATTCCAGTCTATCATATGTTGATAACAGCTATACTTTTGAAATTGACGTAAACAAACTTAACGGCGCGGAGCCGGTATTTAAGCATGTGTCATCACACAAGTCTTCCAGCGAGATAGCGCTTTCTTTGCGTTCTATCGTTGATGCTGCGCTTAGAGATCAAAATGCCTCTAAAGTTACCGGTGTTTTGCCGGTTCAAATTAGCCGCGAAAAGATAATGGGACTTTGGAAAGGGGATAATGGCATAGAGCTTGTACGTTTTTTGCCGGAAGGTAAGGGCTTTGCCTTTTTTTCGTCCGGCGTTAATATGATGCTTACCTACACTATCGAAAATAATGTGCTTAATGTTGTGCAAGCTTCACCCAATAACGAGCGTTATTACTATCCGCTGCCGCTTCCTGTGGCAAAGCGTGTCGCGGTACTTGCCGATCCAATCCGTTGGGAGTTGACTCTTACTGAAAATGGCCTGCTTTTAAAAGGTAAATGCATAAGTACCGCCGCTGAATTTGTTAACTACGAAAATATCACAATTATTAAAAACAGCTACTCGGCTGCAGAATGGAATAAAATGCCGCGATAAGGAAGCATCAGTGTTTAATAAATTACTTGATGAGCTTGCAGTTTGCGGCTTTAACGCCGTGCGAGCCCTTGCTGATGTTCATCCGCAAACTATTAATCGTTTTTTTATGACAGAAGACAGACTTCCTGCTTTTACCGATCTGTGCAAAGGTTTGGCAGAACGTAAGCGCCCCTACAAGATTTGTGATTCAGAAGAGTTGGAAAAGATATGCAAAAGCTCGCATCATCAGGGTGTGGTGGCGATGATAGAAGAGCCAAAACCCATCCCGCTTAGTATGGACGATCTTGAGGTTTGGAGTGATGATTGCAAGGTTGGCGTGGTGGTTCATAGCGTGGGGAACGACCATAATTTAGGGGCGATAGTCCGTTCGGCTGCATTTTTTGATGCTCATTTTATCGTAATTTCTGAACTTGATGATTTTGCGCGGCTTTCTACGGCTGCTTACCGTGTTGCAGAAGGCGGTTTTGAGCATGTTTGTGTCCGCCAAGTGCGTAAAACCGAAAAATTTTTAAAAGATGCTGCCAAAGAGCTTGTAATTATAGGCACATACCCCCGAGCACGTATGAGAATTCGTGATTTACCCGCTATAATCAACGAAAAACGGGAAAAATCCGGCAAAAGTTTTGGTATAGCACTTGTCGTAGGCAACGAAGAAACTGGTTTGCCGCAGGAAGTAAGAGAAAAATGCACCGCATTGATGCGGATACCGGGTACCGGCAAAATAGAAAGTCTAAATGTTGCCCAAGCTGCCACGCTGTTTTTACAAGAAATCTATGAGATGTAATATACGTTTTTTCTTCCGGTTTCTTTGTATTTTTAATAGCAAAAATCAAGTCGGCTAGGCTTGCGTATGCGAATCCGCTATAAAACTTTCATAGGCGGCGATTACCGCAGAAAGGGCTATGCTCTGAACTTCGCCCCTGCCAAGCCAGTCGGCACCGTCCATATCATATAACGTATTCAATGTGGATTTTATATCGGCTATTTCGGCAATTCCGCTTGAACTGTTTGCAACACGGCGGCGCAGACCTTCGTATTCTTCGTTAAATGTTTTTGTATATAGTGTGTCTTGCCATGTGCTTTGAGTTTCCATGTTTTTTCCTTATCAGTATGTGATTATGCGTTTGCAAACATTGCTTTCTTGTGGAATTGAATTTCCAAAAAGATTTATATATTTTGTTTCGCGGCGCTCGATCCAATTACCATTTTTATCGAATGTATAATCATAGACAGATTCAATTTCAATATCCTCTGAATCTGTGCGCACGGATCGTACAAGCATACCCTTGTCGTTCCATTGCATGCGGTAGTATTCAGTTGTAAGCTCTGGTGATTCTATTTCCTCTATTGAGTTAACTGATTTATCTTCGCTGCCGTAAGCGGGCCGTTGCCAATATTGCAAACCTTTTGCGTTATATGCAGCTTGATATGCAAAACTGCCGTTTTTTATTCCGGTGATATTTCCCATACTGTCATAGTAATAATATTCACTTGTTGCCTCATCATTTTTTATACATTCTATACTGATGGTCCGTTTTGCATCACCTGTTTTTATATTAAAAAGTGCCTGTGCCGTGCCGCTTTCGTCCATCCATGTTTCGATATGCTCGCTATTGTTAAACGTAATAAAATACCATGTTCCGCCGCTGTTGACGCGGGCTAATGTTGGTTCGTCATTGGAATCGAAATCCAACATTTCTATTTCTATTGATGAATCTTCTGATTCGCCTGCATCAATATAGACTGCAATTATTTTTCCTGTTTTGTCCAAGTTTAATTTTATTTGACACAATACACCGTTTAGCAAAAATGGAAACTCTGTTATATTTCCGTTGTTACTGCGGCTGAATTTCAATTTATGTTCGGCGGCATCTTGCGAGTTGTTCGATTCTTTATAATCGTTATTGTCGGTATCGTCGTTATCATCGTTATCATCTTTAGCATAGTTGTAGTAATAGAGTATTGATGCCGGTGATATATTACTTTGTGCCGAAAAGACATCAAACGGTATATCGGAAGGCCAGTCCGGCTGCCAATATGCAGTGTGTTTTACATTATCCATGACATCCAAATTTCGTGCAGTTTGAAGCAGAGCTGTTAGCGAAAAAAAAGACAATGTCCCCTGTGATTCGCGCTCCTCATTGTCCTGTGCAAACGTTAATATGTTTATGCAGGTTAAAAAACAACAACATAGAAAAAGTTTGACTGTTACTGTACTTTTGCCCATACCTCATTGTAGCGTATTATAGCCGGATACGAAAAGTACTGCCGCTAAACTCACTGCTTTCTACTGTTATGGTACCGTTGTGCGCGGCAATAATTGCGGCAGCTATGGTAAGACCTACACCACTGCCTCCGCGCTTTCTTGATTTGTCGCAGCGGTAAAAACGTTCGAATACATGCGGAAGATCCGTTTTAGAAATTCCAATTCCTGTATCTGTTATAGAAACCTCAACACAATCTTTGTTGTCCACAGATATTTTTACACTGCCATGCTCTGTATATTTAACGGCATTAGACAAAATGTTAAATATAACTTGTTTAATTCTACTGTAGTCGGCAGTTATCTGCAATGTCCCATCCGCCTGAAAATCGCATACAAGTTGTATGTTTTTTTCAAGTGCAGCAGGTTTAAAATTTTCTGCGGAAGTTTTAATCAATTGCAATAGATCAAAATTAGTTTTTTTGCAGCGCAATATTTTGCCATTCTATATTTGTAAGCAATGTTAAATCTTCTACAAGTTTTGTAAGGCGCTTTGTTTCTTCGGCACAGCTTGCAAGCCGTTCTTTAGATGGTTCAAAAATACCGTCTATCATTGCTTCAAGATTAGATTGTAAGCAGGTAATAGGTGTGCGTAATTCATGTGCGACATCTTGTGTAAGTTGTTTTGATCTGCGGTCAGCTTCTTTTAGTTCCGCCGCCATATCATTTATTGATTCAGAAAGTTCTTTTAGTTCCGATGTTTTATAATCAGAAAATAGTTTTATATCATGCCCTGCAGCAATACGGCGTGCTGCCGCGCTTGCAGCTTTAACCGGTTTTGCAATTGCCGCAGACAGAATAAAAGAAAGTCCAATGCTTATTACGATAAACACAAAAGTTGCGGCGAAGAGCAGTTTGTTTAGCGACGATAAAAAATCAGATTCTGTTTTGCTGTAAAAGAATGGTCCATAGCTTTCTATGATAACACTGCCTACTTGCTTTTGCACAAACAAAACAGGATACTCAATAGCGCGGAACGAACCTTTTAAATTATAATCAGTTTCCATTCTGATGCTTATAGTTTCTATAACTTTATTGCATTCCTCCATGTCGCATGAACGGGCATCCCAAATAATATTTTTACCGGCATCTTCTACCGTTATAATATAACCTTCGTGGGTAAAATACATTCCCAATGATTCTAATCTTGATCTGTCAAATGTTCCGTTTAACGGATTATATAAGTCGTGCACAGAGCGGACAATTTCTTTGCTGTGTTCTGCAATATTATCGCGGGTAAGTTTTGCAAACATTGCGCGCGAAAAACTATTTATAACAAGCATAAGTAATAAAAGAGCGGCACTTAAAAATAATGTATAACTTAAACTAAGTCTTGTTTTTAAATTAATCATTTTTGTTTTTAACTTTGCAGTTTGTATCCAACACCGTAAACAGTTTTTATATATGCGGGGGACTTTGGATCATCACCTATCTTTTGACGCAGGTTTTTTATATGAGTATCAACAGCACGATCAAAACCATCAAAATCATCACCTAATGCACATTCAATAATTTCTTCGCGGGTAAATATTTTTTGCGGGCGGGACATCAATAGCACCAGTATTTTATACTCGTTAGGAGTAAGAATAATTTCTGTATTTCCGCACATGACACGTCGTATATCGGTATCTACAACAAGGTTGCCGCAATAAAGGCAGTTGCTATTATCAGTACTGCTCTCTGTTCCACCTTCTTTTGATTCGTTTTTTACGTTAAGCACATTGTTGCGGCGAAGAGCAGCTTCTACACGAGCGACAAGTTCTTTGGGGCTAAAGGGCTTTGTGATATAATCATCGGCACCTATGTTTAGACCATGTACAATACTTGCCTCGTCAACTTTTGCAGTAAGCATAATGATAGGCACTGACGAGGCAAAACCTTCCGGCTCGGCAGCACGGATCTTTTTACAAACTGATTCGCCGCTTAAATCCGGCAGCATCAGATCTAGCAGCACAAGGGCTACATCATGCTTTTTGAATAAAAAAAGTGCATCGCGTCCGTTATTTGCACTTATTCCCGTAAAACCGCTTGCTTGTAGATACGATACAATCACATCGGAAATTTTTTCTTCATCATCAACTACCAGTATAACCGGTTTGTCTTTGCCGTCTTGCGACTTGCGTTTGATAGAAACAATCACAATACTATATTAGCGCATAGCGTTTTAAAAAGTAAGCATGGGTTTTTATAAGAGGGGATGTTTGTTGACACTTTTTGTTCGTGCCTTGTAATAAAACGTCTAACAAAATAGAATGTTGTATGGGTGGACCGTTTTCACTACTGCGTTGGCAACGCTTATTTACTGATTATCTTGTTTTCTTGCAGGGATTCGGCATAACATTGTTCGTTTCTGTTTCGGCATTAGTGCTTGTGCTTGCACTGGGCATAGTGTTCGGGCTTTTTTCTGTTTCGCATAACAGATTATTAAAAACGGTGTCGCGTGTGTATGTTGAAATTTTTCAGAACACACCGCTTGTTATACAAATATTTTTTTACTACAATGCGCTGCCTTACTTGGGTATTACACTGGATGTTATCATCATTGGTATTGCCGGCATAGGCATTTATCATGGAGCTTACGTTGCTGAGGTTGTTCGCGCAGGTATAACATCAGTTCCAAAAGGACAATTAGAAGCAGCGCGCGCTCAGGGCTTTTCGTATTTACAATCAATGGTATATATAGTGCTGCCGCAGGCTGTAAAAATAATTCTGCCGCCGCTTGCAAACCAGGCAGTAAACTTAGTTAAAAATACATCAGTGCTTGCATTAATTGCCGGCGGCGATTTGATGTACCGTGCCGATAGCTGGGCATCAAACGGGACATTGAGTTATGGACCTGCCTATATTGTTACCGGTGTGCTTTATTTTTTATTGTGTTTTCCGCTTGCCGCATGGGCGCGCCGATTTGAAATACGTTTAAAAAACCGTGAACATAACGGAGCGTCAAAAGAAGAAAATTCAGAGCTATCGATAGAAGAAAAAATCAAGCTGGAAGGGGTATCACAATGAAAGAACCTGTAAGCATGATAAAAGTTTTAAGTGATGTTTTTACACAAGAAAATTTTTCGTATTTTATGAGAGGTCTTGGCGGGACACTCATCATAGCAATTGTTACTGTTTTGATGAGTGTGTTTTTTGGAACATTGCTTGCTATTTGCAGAAACTATAACAAAGGCATTATTGGAAAAACAGCTTCTGTTTACATTGAGGTGTTTAGAAATACACCTCTTTTATTGTGGATACTTATTTGTATTTTTATGCTGCACGGAGGTAATGCATTTTTGCGCGGTACACTTGCGTTGATACTTTATACATCATCAGTTATTGCAGAAATTATGCGCGGCGGACTTAATTCAATTGTAAAAGGTCAGTTTGAAGCGGCACGCTCGCAAGGTTTTAATTTTGCACAAACATTGTGCTTAATAATTCTGCCGCAATGCTTTAAACGTGTAGTTCCTTCGTTAATGAGCCAAATTATTACCACAATAAAAGACACATCATTTCTTGCAACATTCGCCATTGCTGAATTTTTTTACAATGCTAAAGTGTTAATGAGCAGTCTGCCGCAAAAAATAACGATAACATCTGCACATATTTTTACGATCTATATTTTTATCGCTCTTGTTTACTTTGTAATAAATTTTTCGCTTTCATGTATTGCACGCAAGCTGTCAAAGAAAACACATTTGTAGGGTACCCTGTAGTTACAAAGCGGCACTTGTTATCATATCCTGCATAACAAGACTTGCAAGAATCATTCCTGCACTTGCTGTTACGGTAACAGAGCTGCCATTAATGATCTTTTTTTTGCTGCACCAGTCAACATTGCTATTTATGCTGTCAGCATTACCGCAAGGTTCCGGACACATACAGAGTCCTGTTCCGCAGCCTACGCTTATGCCTTCTTGTACTTTAAGCCGGTCTTCGCTGTATACTACGGTAAAGTCGGCGCTTATGCTGCGTTTACGCAACGCGCTGCGTACAAGTTTCGCAAGCGGACAGCCGTTTGTCTTCCAGATATTTGCAGTTTTGATTTTGCATGGATCGATTTTTTGCGCCATGCCCATACACGAAAAAATAGTTTTTTTATTTTTTAAACATAGCTCGATAAGATCAACTTTGTTTGTAAGACTGTCTATAGCATCAATAATATAATCAAAGTTTGTTATATCAAAATCATCTTCTGTTTCTTTAGAAAATATTTTTGTTAATGCGGTGATATTACAATCAGGATTTATTTCTAAAAGCCGCTCCTTTAGCGTTTCTGTTTTTGACCGGCCTATTGTTCGGGCAGTTGCCTGCACCTGTCTGTTTATGTTTGTTATACAAATGATGTCAGAATCAACTAACGTAATAAAGCCTATTCCGCTGCGCACCAAAGCCTCTGCACACCAGCTTCCTACACCGCCAATTCCAAACACAATTACATTTGTCTTAGATGCATTGTGTAAAAAATCAGCTCCTGTTATAAGTGCAAGCCGCGAAAAAGCAGGATCAATTTTGTTAGGAGCAATTTTTTTATCTTTCATTGGTTTTTTCCCACGAATAAAGTCTGTCTGCAAGGCGGATCCTGCAAGGAACAGGAATACTAAATACCTCACCTTTTACGGCATACTCCGCGCTCTTGCCTTCTTTACCTATGCGTATGCTTTCTACGGTAAACTCTTCGGCTCCTGTTTTTGGTCCGATAATCATTATGGTATCACCAATTTTTATCGTGCCGTATTCCAAAAGAAATTCACCAACTTTTATTCTATCAAAATAATGAGTTGCTTTTGCACAGTATGTTTTTTTACGTGTAGCTTGCGATCCATACACATTGCTCCACTGTCCTATTTCTGCACCCTGATAATAGCCGCTCCAAAATCCGCGGTTAAACACAGTTTGTAATTCACAAACTAATTTATCTTTTAGAGCATCATCATAAGTGCCGCTTTCTATTGCATTGAATGCACTGTTGTAGCACAGGCATGCTTTTTTTACATATTCTGCAGGACGTGCACGTCCTTCAATTTTAAATACACTCACACCAGATTCAAGCATGAGCGGTAAAAATTGTATAGTGCAAAGATCTTTTGGCGACATAATATAATTATTTTCTAATTGTAGCTCTGTTCCTGTTTCTGTTTCAAATGCCCTGTAGCTTCTGCGGCATAATTGATAACATTCACCGCGGTTAGCAGAAACGCCATGTGAGTGCAAACTTAGATAACATTTACCGCTTATAGCCATACACAGTGCGCCGTGACAAAACATTTCGATCTGCACTAATTTATTGCGCGGTCCGCAAATATTATTTTCTGCAATATCATCATAAATTTTTTTTACTTGATTCAAATTTAATTCGCGGGCAAGTACTATCACATCTGCATAGCGCGAAAAAAAATTTACTGCTGCGCTGTTCGATATATTTGCCTGCGTAGAAATATGTACCGGCATATCAATTTGTTTTGCATATTCTAGCACAGACATATCGGCAGCAATGACGGCAGAAACACCTTCCTTTTTTGCACTGTCCAATATGCGGTGCATTTGATCAATTTCGTTGTTGTATATAATTGTGTTTACAGTAACGTAAGATTCTACATGATTTTTTTTGCAGATAGATGCAATTTGCGCAAG
>BTID01000048.1:0-9621 GCA_036245275.1 Termitinemataceae bacterium | reverse complement strand
AGATTATTTTTTTGATTAGTCTGCCACTTGTTATATGATGCACGATCAAAAAATAAATATGCGGCATTGTTATCATTTTGATCGTATGGAATACTGCAAACTTGATCATAGCCATACAATATCATTTTTGTTTTTGGTGCATAGTGACTTTTTAATTCGCCCGGAGATGTAATTGCTGCATGGTTATCATTTTGACAATCGTTTTCTGCAACACTGCCGATTAAATCTTCTATAGTTTTTTTAGACGTCCCGCCAGACCTCAGAATTCTACACACTGATGATGATAGATCTAAAACTGTAGATTCAATTCCTATTGAGCACTGCCCGCCGTCTAAAATCATATCAACACTGCTGCCAAGTTGTTCACTAACATGCATAGCTGTAGTGGGGCTTAAGTATCCGAATGGGTTTGCACTTGGTGCGGCGATAGCCCCTGTAGATGCATCTATCAAGCGTTGAGCGCCTGCATGCAACGGAAACCTTACGGCTGCAGTGTTAAGTCCGCCTGTTGTAATATCCGGTACATTGGATAGTTTAGGCAGTATAAGTGTAAGAGGACCTGGCATCAATTTTTTTGAAAGTATATCAAGTTTGTCTTTTGCTTCCGGTGTAAGCAATGATAAATCGGCAATTTTTTTTATATATGCGTTATCTGCAATATGAATTATCAATGGATCAAAAAACGGACGTTTCTTTACCTTAAAAACCCTTGCCACTGCTTCTGTGTTAAACGCATCTGATCCCAAACCATAAACAGTTTCTGTAGGGAATGCTACAATGCCGCCTTTAATCAAAATCTGCGCAGCTTGCTTTATACTTTGCTCAGTTATTTGAAATATCATTTTTTAAAATCATTCAACTTTAAACCGCGATATTCCGTCTAACAGTGCTTTAATGCTCGCTTTATTTTTGATGCTTTCTTCATTTACATCTGCAACAGCACCGGTGATTTTTTCCGCACCTGTTGTCATCTCGTTCATACCGTTTGTTATTTCATTAGTTTGCGATAAAAGTTTAGTGCCTTCGCTTATAATTTGTTCGGCTCCGCTTAGCATTTTTGTTGCACAATCGCGTACACTTTGTGTAATTTCGTTTAGATTGCTTACCGCTTCCAATATCTGCTGACTGCCTTCGCCCTGTTCTTCCATTGCATTACGAATGCTAGAGCCTTGTTCTTCTACATGTTTTACACCGCTGTCGATTGCTTCAAAACGGGCTATTACAGATTCCGCACCGCGTGTAATTTTTTCGATTCCGGCATGAATTTTTTTTAGCACATCACTTATTGTTTTACTTTGAGTGCTGGAATTTTCTGCAAGCTTACGGATTTCATCTGCTACCACAGCAAAACCTTTGCCTGACTCGCCTGCATGCGCTGCCTCTATAGCAGCATTCATAGATAAAAGATTTGTCTGGCTTGCTATATTCTGCATAACGGCGTTAATTTCTAAAAGCCCTTCAGACTCATGTGCAATGCCTTGAATATCATTTGATACATCATGTAAACCGTTCTTGCCAAATTCAGAAGCATCAGATAACGAAGCAACATTCTCTGCATTCTTTATCAGTGTTTGAGTTACAGATTGAATGTTTGCCAGCATCTGTTCAATTGCAGATGATGACTGTGAGACACTTTCAGTCTGTCGTGTTACATGCTCGTTAAGCGTTTTTATACTGTCGCTTATTTTTACCATTGTTGTATTTGTTTCGCTTACTCCAAGCGACTGATTTAGAGCGTTTGCTTTTACAAACTTTATAGTATCCGTCATTTGATTTACAGAAACTGCAGTTGCCGTCATATCCTCTCCCAGCTTGTCGCCGACACCGGATAACACACCTATTTCAGATTTTATTGTAACAATAAGGTTTTTTATTTTTTCCAGAGTTTGATCAAAATAAGAAGCAAGGGTACCAATTTCGTCATGAGTATTTAAGTTGATCCGCTTGGTTAAATCGCCTTCGCCATCTGCAATTTCGCGCAATATGCCGCTGGCTTTTGCCAATGGATTAAAAATCATCCGCATAAATATGAGTATAAATACTAAACCTGCAATAACTGAAGCGAACGAAAAAGCAACATGCTGGATTGTACCTTCCACAAGCAGGTTATGCAAAAGCTCTGCATCAAAATCACAGCCTATTATACCAACAATTTTTTGATCGGAATCAAAAATCGGAGAATAAACCGACATAACATAACCCCATTCACCTTGATTCACTATCCCGCTATACGATAATTCGCCTGATTCCATAGTGTGCAAAAAAGAATCATCATAGCTGCTTATGTCATCTTCTGTACCGATAGGTGAAAAATCACTGCCTTCAGTTTCTGCAATCTCGCCGGAACCATCAATAATAAACCGGTAAATACTATCGTGGTATGGCGCCATTGTATATAAAAATGTACAGCCCATATCTTTTTTTAACTGCAAAAGTTTTCTTTGTGTTTCTATGTAGAATGGATCGGAGCTGTCCAAAGTTATTGCCAGCCGTTTAAAAGAGTCGCCATCCACTACTTCTGCAGCACGTCGTACAATAGGTAGTCCCTGCTGTGCGAAAATTTCAGATACAGCATGAATAGACTGCCGGATACCCAACACCGTAATGACCGAACAAAGCGCAACAATAAAAATCGTAAAAACAAAAATAAAGCGCATCTTCAGAGACTGAAACTTCTTCATTTCTTAATTATATTCTATATTTTACCCTTGTTTCTAGGATGTATTTTTAACAGGAAGTATTTTAGAATTTGTAAGAGTCTGATAAGTGGTGTGTATATTTTGCGCCCCATGTTTTTACGGCGCATTGAAAAATTATCTTATGTGTCATATAGTTTTATATCATGTATCGAAATCAATGCGTATTGCAAACGTTAATTTTTTGTACAGCTATCCTTACTATCACTTCGTGTACAAGAACTACTAACGCACAAAGTGAATTGGTGATGGGTACAATTTGCAGTATCAATTTGTACAAAGACGGCAGTAAAGAAAATTACCGTAAACTTTTTGCGCGCTTAAAAGAAATAGAAGATATTTTTAGTGCCAATAATGACACAAGCGTTATGTCACTCGTTAACAATAATGCTGGTGTAAATCCTCAAAATGTACCTGCGGAATTTATTGATGTGTTAACACGGGCTTTATATTTTGCAGAAATTTCAGACGGTGCTTTTGATCCTACGATTGGTACTGTTGTAAAACTTTGGAATATAGGAACTGAGGATGAGGTGCTGCCTCCTATAGATAAGATACAAAATGCGCTGCGCTTGGTAAATTGGCGTGATGTTATTATTGATGCTGAACAGCAAAGTGTATTTTTAAAACAGCAGGGAATGAAGCTGGACCTTGGAGGCATTGTAAAAGGTTATGCAGCAGATGAACTTGTGCGCATTATAAAAGAATTAAAAATTAAGTGCGCGCTTATTGATCTTGGCGGAAATATTTATGTGCATGGTAAAAAAAACCGTACTTCGGTATGGAAAATCGGGGTGCAAGATCCGGCAAATAAACGCGGAACTTATGTCGGTTATGTTGAAGTAGAAAGCGGTACACTAGTAACATCCGGCGTATACGAACGGTATTTTGAACAGGACGGCATACGGTACCATCACATACTTTCTACACAAACCGGCTACCCTGTGGAAAGCGGACTGGATTCTGTAACTATCATTAACACAGATGCCTTATATCCAACTGATCCAAATGATGCTCATGGTATGGCACATCCTTCAATGGATGCAGATGCACTTTCTACAACTCTGTTTGCACTTGGTTATGATAAGGCTTGTATCCTTTTAAAAAACTTTCCAAATACCGGTGCTATTTTTATTTTACATGATGGAACTATCAGGCAGTGGGGAGATTCTGTTAATTTTAAAAAAATGTAATATATGAAATCCATTTGTTTTGAAATAAAAAATCTTTATAAAATATTTAATGACAAGTCCGTTGCGCTTAACAATATCAATTTAGATATTTACGAAGGCGAAACATTGATCATTGCAGGCAGCAACGGTTCAGGCAAAACACTTTTAATGCACATTATTACAGGGCTAACAGATCCTACAAGCGGCAAGGTGATATTTCGCGGAATAGACATAGAAAAAGCCGGTAATGAGTTACGAAAAAAAACCGGTATTGTTTTTCAAGATGCTGACGCACAAATAATCGGCGAGACTGTGTTAGACGATATTTATTTTGGTCCAAAAAATCTAAAATATAACAAGCATGAAATTGAAACAGCGGCCGCCCATGCACTAAAAGCTATGCACTTGGAAGATAAAAAAGATTTCCCCCCATGTACACTTTCGGGCGGCGAAAAACGCCGTCTTGCCATTGCAGGAATTCTTGCTATGGGCTGCGAAATTATTATTATGGACGAACCGTTTGCAAATTTGGATTATAACGGTGTTAAACAGACTTTACATGCTGTAAAAGAATTAAAAGAATCTAACAAGACAGTAATTATACTAACGCACGAATTAGAGAAAGTTCTGGCATTTGCAGAACGCCTTGTTATTATCAATTCCGGCGTCATTGCAGATGACGGTAAACCGCAAGAAGTACTAGATAGGTTAAAACCGGAATATGCAGTGCGCGATCCGCGTCAAGTTTACAAAACAGCGGATGATTGTTCTTGGATTTAGTTGATGCCGTTTACATATATCTGTAAAGATTCTTTTTTGCACAAAATGAATCCCGCCGTAAAATTACTTTTTTTATTACTGCTAACGTGCGGGAGTTTTATTGTTAAAAACACTTTACCGGCGGTGCTTAGTATTGCCGTATATACCGCATTTACACTTAGCATAATTTGTTTAACATTGTTATGCGCCATTCCGTTAAGTGTATTGCTGTGCGGAAGTAAAGGTGTTTTTTTTATGCTATTTTTTATTATAGCTTTTGGTTCTGTCAATTTTAATCCGATTTCATTCAATAAAGAAGGTCTTATTTCTACTTTGTTTTTTTCGTGGAGCATGTTGCTTTCTTTTAGTGCGGGATCACTTTTATTTGCAGTTACAAAAATGACAGAGTTAAAAAATGTGCTGTTCCGCATTACCGGATCAAAAAGAATAAGTTTAGGCTTAAGTTTAATGCTTAATTTTATTCCGCGCTTTTTTTACGAATGGGAAAAAACAAAATATGCATATCGCGCACGCGCAGGTAAAAATGGCATTATAGAAATAATCACAATCATACCGCCTGTTACACACAGCATGATGCAAAATGCATTAAAAACGGCAACTGCATTACAAGCACGCGCTTTAAATTTTTAGGAGTTTAACATTTCTGTGTAGTAGCGGCTTTCTATTTTGTCTTTTCCAATTCCGCATTTTTCTAAAAACGCTAAAAGTTCTGCCCGTGATTTTTCAACAACAGAAGGTGCATCTGTTTCGCTTAAAATTTCCAACTCTAAAAAATATCCTAGTTTTTCTACCAACGAAAGTTCTGCCGTAATATTTTCATATATCCACGCAAAACCGTTTTTTGTTTTGCGCTGAGCGGGTTTAAATCCAATTAAGTCTAAAAGGTCTGTAAATGTCTTATCTGGTGTTTGATTGTTTAGAGCGCATATTTCAAATTCATTTTCGTTGTTGATTTCTATGCCGCCGCGTACTTCTTTTGTTTTGTATGTAACTACGATTGTTTCTTTTGTTTTCTTTTGTGCATCACTAATTGTTTCTTTCCGTATCCGAATACCCGATGGTAATAATTTTGCGGTCTTGTTTATAAAATAAACATCTTCTTTTTTATATTCACATTTAAATTCAGCAAGCTTCATCAATGTCTGTTTTAACAGTTCCGGATCGTCTACCCATGCTTTTAATTCAATTTCATAAGCCATTATATGCTGCCTAAAATTTTATTACATTCGTCAATATTAAATGACTGTGAATTAAAATCAGCACCAAGTTCTTTTTCTGCAATAGCTTTTTCGTTTACGTTATCGCAAGAGAGCGCATTTACAAAACGCCGCAAGCGTAAGGGACCCTCTATTGTTTCAGGCGGAGATGCACCTTCTCCTGCCGCACAAATAATTTTATCAACATTTGTATCCGTGCAAGGTTGAATTATAATTTTTACAGTCCAATGTCTGCCGTATTCAAAAGTAAATTCATTGATGCACAATGAAACAAGAGCGCTTATTGTTTTACTTTCCAATAAATTTAAGTTATCATTTTTAAAAGACGGATCTTTTGAATATTCAAAGAACCAGCGGTATCCTAAAAGACCGCTCCATTTAAACGCAACTAAAATTATTTTTTTTAGCTCAGAAAGTTTTATTTTTACCGGAATATTAATTCTGCGCCAAATATCGGTGCCGCCTATACTCAACTGAATTGTGCGCACAGACTTTTTTTTATCGGTATCATCTTTTACAAGAAAAATATTATTGCGTCTAAAATGCTCCCGCGATTTATCAATAAGCTCTCTTAGCTCCTCAAAAATATCTATCATGTTTTCCATTGAATTTTCAATTGCATTTAACTCCACTTCGGTTGGTATAGACTCAATATCAATATCTTCTAGAATACCGGCACAATAAACTTGTATTTGCGACAAAACAATAAATGTATGTTTAGGCAATAACGAACGGTCAATTTCGCCTTTAGAAAGACGCGCTGCTAATGTTATAACTGCAGTGTGTAACTCCGCTGCCTGCTGCCGCACAGGTCCTGTTTTTTGGTCTTTAAATATAGAATATCGATGCGCCGTATCGTTAATTTCGTTTACGATATAGGCAGAAAGAAAATCCTGATTCCATAAATTTAAATTATATGACGGCGGCGCAATACGTTCCGCAATACTTTTAATATTAGTATCGTTCCTAAACAGTGCATCTTTTACATACGCCTGAATCACATATTCAGAAATAGGAATGTTATGCGAAATAAGCATACGCTCTATAGGTGTTTCGTCAGTTTGTGTACGCAAACCTTCTATTTGATTGTAGTCAGGTATTTCTTTTCCGGCAAACCAAAAACGTGATTCCAAACCAAAAGCTGTAATACAAATTTTATCGGTCTTTTCAAATAATAATGTTTCCAATGAATATGCAGGAAGCGATTTTATTTCCTCTCCGCCAAAATAGTAGCTCCAAGCAATTTGCACTTCTGTTGTAAGCGTAGGTCCTACAGATTCAAAAGATCTAAAAAAGGCTGCCTCTGCATTTTTTTGCCATTGCTCAAGCTTAGCTTGCGGATAAAAATCTTTTTTTATTCGTTGTAGATCAAAGGCTGCATTCTTCCAATCACGGATCGTAACAAGAAACATATCACCCGGTTCAAAAAAACTTTCGCGGTATACTTTACGCATATCAAGTGTTTTTATAGAAACCTCGTTTGGGTCTTCGCCGGGGATTTGATTAAACGCCATTTCATTTTCTGAGTTGTCGCGCGCTATATATTGCGGCGCATACTCTTCGCCGAAAATCGAAAAGAACGGATAAAATTCTTCCGGCGCACCCTCTGTTGTCGTTGATTCGATCTCTTTATCTTTCCAAAAAAAGTGATAATCATGCGGCATAACAAATGGATTTGCAAACGGAACACAACGGTGACCTGCAATTAAAATCCCATTTACCAATTCTAAGCGGCTGGGACTTATAATAAATTTAGAATCGTAAAAATATCCGTAGCGGGAAAGCCATTTTGTGTTATTAACAGGAAATACTATTCGGCGGCTTATAAAAATATCTGCAATTTCGCCTTTTAAATGCCCCATACGGGCTGAATCTACCGATTTGCAAGCAAAAGCGGCATCTTTTAGTGTAAACGGTTCCTTGGTACTGTCAAGGAAATCATAAAGCGCATCTTCTTGTTCATTGGTCATAGTGTTAAGGCACTACTCTCCTTTGGGCATAAGTAACTGAATAGTCTCATTTAGACCATCAATTGTTTGTTGAGAATTTTTGTTTTGCAAA
Organism: Termitinemataceae bacterium; assembly: GCA_036245275.1. Classification (GTDB taxonomy): domain Bacteria; phylum Spirochaetota; class Spirochaetia; order Treponematales; family Breznakiellaceae; genus BTID01. The sequence goes on along the minus strand of BTID01000048.1, from coordinate 1,695 downwards.
GTCAACTGATCTATTTGCCGTTTATTCTCTGTTATTGTCTGATTAAGTCTTATGGCATCTCCATTCAGCTTAGTGATAGTATTTTTCAGCTCCGACACATTTTGCTGCAATAAAACTGTTTGTGTGCGTAAATCTGCTATAATGTTGTCGCGTTCACTTATACTCTCTTGACTACCGGAGCTTTGAGATTGCAATTCTATAATAGTTTTATCACGTTCAGAAATTGTTTGACTATGGTTTTCTATATCTGTGCGCAAGCCCGAAATTGTTCTGTCACGCTGATTTATAGTTTGCTCTTGAATAGCAATCTTTGTGTTATTATCTTTTATTGTTCTGTCACGTGCCGAAATAGTTGAATTCAACGTTGCTATTTCAGTACGCAGAGTGCTAATTGTAGTTTCGCGGTCTGATATTGTCTGCTGCAGACTTTCTGCAAGAGTGCGTAAATCGGCAATAGTTTTTTCACGTTCTGCAATTAGCGCCCGTTGGTTTTGAATTTGAGCATCCAACTCATTAATCTTTCTGTCACGGTCGCCTATAGTTTGCGTTTGAATAACTATTTGTTTTGATAGTTCCCTAATCTGTGCTTCGTGTTTTGCAATTTGTTCGAGCTGCTGGTTCAGATCAGATTGCAATGCTTTAATTTCATTTTGTTGTTGTGCAATAATTTCTGCTTGGTTTGTCGGCTGCAAATAATCAATTTCGGTTTGCATTTGCGATATTTGCCATTTTAAACCGGCAATATTTCTATCCCGCTCTGCCATTGCTACGTTCCATGCCCGTTCGGCATCAGAAAAAGCTTTCCCGCTAACCAAGTTGATAACATTATCAAGTGCATCAATTGCAGCGTTTGTAACTTCACGTTGTTCACGCACAATGCGGACACGCTGCATAGCCGGTGCATCGGCAAAATTACGCAAATCAGAAAGCCTTTCGGACGCTTGTTGAATTTTTGCATCGCGCACGGAATCTTCGATAGCCTTATAGTAACTAAGCACCTGTCTTCGGAAAAATTCTGCTTGATCTTCATCGTCGTTAAGACTTTTTAAAATTTCTAAATCCGCATTTTCTCCTCTGCTTTCGCCTATATTTGCTTCCTTAATACGGATGTCTTTAACAATTTTCATACGCTCATTTTGCAGTACTTCAAGATCCGCTTTATACTCAGCCTCTAGGCTTGCAAGATTGGCTTCTTTTTCTGCAGTTTCTGCAATCAACTGTGCTTTATAACTTTCAAGCGCCTGTGTTATTTGACGCGGACTTGAACCGGAAGCTTGCAGTTCCATACGCCTTGATTCTATTTTTGAATCGCGGACAGCTTTAATACTTTCAACTTCATCAACAATATCCTGAATTTTTTTTGTGAGTTCTGCAATGTTGCCTTCTGTGTTGCCCAGTTGAATGGCTGCCTCGCGGCGGAGTTCCTGAATAAGTTTGCCCTCTGCGGAGCTAAGCTCTGTTATCCCATTATGAGATGTGGGTTTTATTTTTTGAGCATTAAAAATCAACAAAATAACAAAGCCAATCAGCAACAAGGCAAGTGCAATAACGTTTACATACAAAGCAAACTTAAACCGCTTTTGCGGCTTTATACTCTCCACTTGCGAATCTTGGTGCTTTACACCTGCAATCTCTTCGATCCGAGAAATTATTTCCCGCTGTTCATCTTCGGAAATTACGGTATCTTTGCTAAAA
>BTID01000047.1:0-10258 GCA_036245275.1 Termitinemataceae bacterium | reverse complement strand
CCCTATCTTTCCTATCTGCGGATATTCTTTTGTTAACATCTCAAAATCCTCCTCGCTTTTGCATAAAAAGCATTGCAACAAAAAACAATGGCAAATTTAACACAGAGTAAAAGGAGGTACACAGAGAGGGAAGATTTGTTAATTTGCTTCAAGTTTGTTATCGTGTTATTCGTGAATCGCAATGTAAAATACCCTTCTCTCTGTGTTCCTCTGTGTGCCTCCGTGTTAAAATTCTTTAAATGTGCCATTAAAAAATATTTTCCCACCCCACATATAATAATGGTGCAAAGTAGCATAGCGCTTTACTTTTTTTGGATTTTTTTTATTTTTTTTAAATTCTGATCCAGCTAAATTATTACTAAGATCTTTTAACCGCAGATTACACAGATGTAAACAGATAACACAGATACTATAAAGAAAATATTTTTTCTTCCATCTGTGTAATCTGTGGTTAATTTTTTTAAGGTATCTTAAAAATGTCCCCCGCTTGCATTTGTCCTGTAAAATTAGTTATCATAAAAGGTAGGTGATTGTTTTTTTTAAAGGAGGAAAATGTGGACTTAAAGCTTGAAATTAAGCAACTTATCGTAACTGCGCTGGAACTCGAGGATATTAAACCATCTGACATAAAAGATGACGAAGGTATTTTTGGTTCCGGGTTAGGACTTGATTCGATCGATGCATTAGAATTGAGCATTGCTATTAAAAAGAAATATGGGGTTAAGTTTTCATCTGATAGCGAAGAAAACAAGAAACATTTTGCATCGGTAACTGCATTGGCAGAATATATATCAAAGGAGCAGGTATAAAATGACGAACGAAGAGGTTTTTGTAAAATTAAAAGAAATTCTTGTAGAGAATTTTGAAATTGATGAGTGCCAAATAAAACCTGAATCTTTGCTATTTCAAGATTTGGGTTTGGATTCTATTGATGCTGTAGATATGATCGTAAAAATGAAGTCTTACTTAAACGGCAAGGTAAGCCCCGAAGATTTTAAAAAAGCAAAAACTGTTCAAGATGTTGTTGATGTTTTAACACCGTTAATGGGGTAGCACGATGTCTATAATAGAAAGAGACGAGCTTTACACACTGTTGCCGCATAAGGGCGAAATGTTTTTGCTAAGCCGTGTCATTGACTATGATAAAAAAACTCTTGTTTCAGAATTTGATATTACAAAAAATTGTATTTTTTATGATGATGAACTTGACGGCTTGCCTGCATGGGTTAGTTTTGAATTGATGGCGCAAGGCATTTCTGCTATTGCAGGCATTGAAAACCGCGCAAAAGGACTACCTGTGCAACTTGGTTTTATTCTTAGCGTAACTAGCATGGATCTTTTCGCCTCTGTACTAAAATGCGGATCTACTGCGCGCATAGAAGTAGAAGAAGATTGCAGGATAGATTTAGTGTCAACGTTAGCATGCAAAGTAAGTGTAAACGGAGAACTTGTCGCAAAAGCAAAAGTCTCCTGCATAGAAGCAGATGAATATGGAATCGTCAAAAATAATTTTTAAGCCGATAGCATCCGCTTTGTTTTATGTTTCCTCAATAACTTATCCGATTTTGGTTTTTGTGTTGCTGGTTTTGTTTAAACTGCCCTTGCGTATTTTTTCGTTGTTTGCCATTGCATTTGCTTTTTTATTTTTTATTTTATCAAGTGACAAAAATAAAACTGCTGTGCCGTTTAAACTTTTTAATGCAGGTTTGTTAGCCATTTTAGCCGGTGTTTGTTTTTTTACAGATGCTCTTATAATTTTAAAATTATATCCGGTGCTTGTAAACTTACTTATGTTATGTATGTTCGGCTCAACTTTGTTTTTCCCGCCGTGTATGATATTCCGTTTTGCAACATTGCAGGATAAGTCTATAATCGGTTCGCATGACGAAAAAAAGATTGAAGGCTACTGTAAAAAAGTTACAGTCGTCTGGTGCGGTTTTTTTATACTCAACGGCAGCATATCAACCTACACCACATTTTTTACAACAGCTAAAATATGGTCAATATATAACGGCGGAATTTCATATCTATTGATAGGTGTTTTATTCTGTATAGAATTTTTAGTTAGAAAAAGAGTTCAAAAAGGATATAAAAATGAATAAATACATTCCAAAAGAAAGTGTTGAAGATCAAAAAGATGACTATGTTTTACTAAAATTTTCCGTTCCGTCTACAAGTCCTTTTTTTGACGGACACTTTCCGAATTTCAAACTTTTACCGGCTGTAGTGCAGTTTGAATTAGTTATGCGCTATGCAGATCGGTATTTTCACTGCGGCATTGAACCTAAAAAAATAAAGCGCATAAAATTTTCAGATATGATTAAACCTAACGACGAGCTGCACATGGAATTAACGTATAACAAAATAGATTCAAAAATTACATTTGTAATCACAAGTCCTGATAAAAGCAAAACATATTCAAAGGGCGGTATACAACTGTGAATGATGTTAAAACAGGCTTTTTAGTGCCTGTTTACAATCATGGCAAGACAGCCCTGTCGCTTGCCAAAGATCTTGATACCTTTGATATGCCCATTATTTTAGTTGACGACGGCAGTAATGACGAAACAAAATCGTACCTGCAGCGCTCTTGCACACTCTACAAAAATTGCATTTTAATAACGCAAAAAAAAAATTGCGGCAAAGGTGCTGCAATAAATGCCGGTATCGATAAAGCACACTGCCTTAATCTATCTCACGTTTTGCAAATTGACGCAGACGGTCAGCACGACTTCAATCGGGCAATATTTTTTCTAAGCGAGGCTTTAAAAAATCCGCAGGCGCTAATATGCGGCTATCCTGAATATGATGAAACAGTTCCCCAAATTCGCAAAAAAGGGCGTGTAATAGCTAACACATGGACAAAAATTGTAACGTTAGACTATAACATAACAGATTCTATGTGCGGTTTCCGCGTTTATCCGGTTGAACCCACTAGAGCTGTTATGCGCAATTTTTTTATTGATAAGCGAATGGGCTTTGATATAGAAATTCTTGTACGCCTTGTATGGAAAAATACACCGACAATTTTTTATCCTGTTTCAGTAACATATCCACATGACGGAACATCGAATTTTCATTTTGTGCGTGATAATATTAGGATAAGTCTTGTCTTTACCCGCTTGTTTTTTGGCATGATATTACGACTGCCTATTCTACTTTCAAGGAAAATGCAGCGATGCAAAAATTAAAAAATGCGCAGCACTGGCGGGAATGTAAAGAACTGGGAAAAACAAATTTACCGGTAACTCTTTTGTTTGGACTTTTTAAAATTTTCCCGGTAGTTTGTCTGCGTGCTCTAGCTTTTCCTGTTAGCTTTTTTTATTTTGTTTTTGCAAAGCAGGCGCGCCATGAATCACAACGTTATCTGAAAAAAATTTTTGCTGTTACAGGTAAGCGCCTTAATCCGTTATTTCATATAACAGCTTATGCGCTAACACTGATAGAAAAAATAGAGGCTTGGGCAGGCGGAAAAGATTTAGGCAAACGCATTTCTTACAATAATGATGATGTGGATCAATTAATCAGTTTGATAAACGGCGGCAAAGGTACGGTCCTAGTTGTTTCCCATTCAGGTAATATAGAATTTGCGCGCTCCCTTGCTGATTCAGGCGGCACAAAACATGGCCGCCCAATACCTGTAAATGCCATTGTTGATTTTTCTGTAACACCGCGCTTTAATCAAATGCTAAAAAAATTAAACCCTCAATCTGAAACAAATATTATTAGCGCTAACGATATTGGATCTGAAACAGTTATTAGTCTAATGAACAAATTAGAGCAGGGCGAAATAGTTAGCATTGCAGGGGACAGAACAAGTGCTAATACAAGTAAGTGCATTACAATTCCGTTTCTAGGCACAGATGCAGGTTTTGCTTACGGACCTTTCCTTATCAGTGCGCTGTTTAATGTACCCACCTTCTTTGTATTTGCACTGCGTAAAAAAGATGTTTCTCTTTCTTGCAAATACGAGATGCATGTCCACAGGAGTAATGTTACTTTCGATTGCAGCAGGGCGGAGCGGGAAAACCGCATAAAAAATCAAGCAACGGATTATGCCGGGTATCTTGAAAAGTATTGTAAAGAACATCCATACCAATGGTATAATTTTTTTAATTTTTGGGCGGTATAAAAAATTGAAAATATATCTTTCAAGACCTGGTGCTATATGCTGTGCCGGATCAAATATAGAAACCATTTATGCCTCTTGCGTATCAGGCGACAAAAGCGGGATAAAGCTATGCACAACAATTGATGGTAAAAACCTTTATGTAGGGCGGGTAAGTAACGATATTTCAAAGATTACATTCGAAGCCATAGAGGAAATAAAACCTGATGTCCAAAATGTTATATCACAATTCGGCGGGAAGCGTGTGGGACTCTGTTTAGGTACTTGCGATAATGGATCGGCAGATTCTCTTATTGCGCATAACTCCTATTTTAAAAGCGATCCGAATGTTTTTCCGCAGGGGTATAATATTAAATTTCAGAGCGCACAATTTTTGAGCGAAAATATTGCAAAGCGTTACGGTATATGCGGACCTGTTATAACAGTTGAAACAGCCTGTTCCTCTGGTGCAGGTGCTATGATACGGGGCGCGCAGCTCTTAAAAGCAGGATTATGCGATGCCGTAATTGCAGGCGGCGCCGATGCGGCATCCGAAATTGTGCTGTCGGGCTTTTCGTCATTAGGAGCAGTCTCAAAGAACATTACTAACCCGTTTAGCAAAAACAGAGACGGCATTACATTAGGGGATGCCGCCGCATTTTTTGTTATGTCGCGAATTTCCATGTTTGAAAACGAAGTTGAACTTGCAGGCTATGGAGAGAGTGCAAGCGCAAGCCACATGACAGCACCCCCGGAAGATGGCAGCGGGGCTGCAAGTGCTATGAAAGCAGCCCTTGATAATGCACTCATTAAAAGCAGTAACATTGATTATATAAATCTGCATGGAACCGGCACCCCGTTAAACGATGCAATGGAAGGGCGAGCCGTAGAAAAAATTTTCGGATCAGAGGGCAGCCCTGCGGTAAGCTCAACAAAACCAATTACGGGGCACACTTTAGGTGCAGCAGGAGCATTAGAGGCTGCGATTTGTTACGGCGCTTTATTGCAAGGTGAAGCAGCATTGCCTGTTCATTGTTATGACGGTGTTCACGATGAAAATATTCCAAAATTAAATTTTGTAAAACAAGGTAATAAAATCAAGTGCAGTGGTACTAGACTCATCTGTATGAGCAATTCTTTTGCTTTCGGCGGTTGCAATATAAGTCTAATATTAGCTAGAATTAAACGATGAACGATTTATTTCCAATTTCAAAATTCCAAGCAGATTCACGTCCGCCGGATTCGGTTGTCTGTTACGAAAACCTATACAGCGATAATGTATATCTCAAGTGGTCAGATTTTTTAGAAGGCACTGCAAGGCTGCGTACGGCAATTAAAAAAAACGGCAGCTCAAAATGCCTCTTGCATATTGAAGATTGTTGGCATTTTTTGTTGGCACTCACTGCTTTGCTGCAATGCAAAAAAGAAGTCCTGCTTACCGCAAATATTTCACCATCATACCTTAGCGAAATTCTAGAAGATGGTACGCCCCTCATTAGTGATCAGAATGTGAAAGGTGCATTACAAGTTTCCGATCTACTAAAAAGCGAAAAAGATGAAAGTGATTTTCCGAAAATCATTGCAGAGGAATCGACTATTGTACTGTATACATCAGGCACTACAGGCAAGCCTAAAATTGTCCGCAAACGATTGAGCGAACTGGAGCGGGATAATGCTTACATACTTTCAAAATGGCAAAGCGAATACGATAAACGCAAACTTGTTTCAACCGTAAGCCAGCACCATATTTACGGTCTGTTATACGCAATTATGCTGCCTTTTACTGCGGGCACACCTTTTAGACGGACACGCCTTATTTATCCGCAGGAGTTTGAAAAACTTGAAAGGGATAGTTATATGATAATTACAGTTCCCGCTTTTTTGAAACGCACTGTTGATCTGTATGATGTGCCGTTGCCTTTGCAAGATCCGTACATTTGGACATCGGGCGGCGAAGTTGATTTTGAAATTGCAAAAAAAGCAAATCATATTTTGAAAGCATGGCCATTTGAAGGTTACGGCAGTACAGAAACTTTTGGTATCGGCTGGCGTATATCCAAAAATGGTATGGATTGGATTCCCTACGGCAATGTCCAAATCAGCAAAAATAAGGAAGGCTGCCTTGTTGTGCGCTCGCCGTATATTTTAGAAGCGGACGGTTTTGCAACAGGTGATCTAGTCGACATTCACAGTAACGGTCATTTTACTTTGTTAGGCCGCGCTGACTCAATAGTAAAAATTGAAGAAAAGCGTATTTCTTTAACAGAGGTGGAGGCGCGTATAACACAGAGCAACCTTGTCAGTGATGTATGCGTTGTTGCACTTGAAGATTCAAGGCAATATTTGGCAGCGGCGATAGTTTTTAATCAAGCCGGAAAAGAAAAATTTAAAACTGCAGAAAAAATGGAAATCAACAGATATTTTACCGAGTATCTTTTGCAGTTTTTTGAAAGCATAATAGTTCCTAAAAAATGGCGTTTTATTGACGAAATGCCAATGGATATTCAGGGTAAAAAGAAAAAACTCGATATTGAAGCATTATTCAAATCTGGGGTAAACAAATGATTCAGGCAGAAACAGAATTTCATATTGAATTTTATGATTGCGATCCAATGAATGTTGTGTGGCATGGAAACTACTTTAGGTTTTTTGAAGCTGCCCGCCGTGCTTTACTTGATAAACTTAGATACGGTTATTCAGAAATGGAAAGAAAGGGTTGTGTTTTTCCTGTTATTAAAACTTCTGCAAAATTCATTCAATCTTTTAAACTTGATGATGTTGTGCGCGCAAAGGCTACTCTAACAGAATATGAAACCTGCATAAAAATAAAATATGAATTGTTCAATGCAAAAACCGGAACGCTTTACACAAAGGGCGAGAGTACACAAATGGCGTTCGATGTTAAAAGTAATCAATCACTTTTTGCATGCCCTGATGATTTTGTTCAAAGGGTAAAGTCACTGTTGTAATTATGATAAAAAGATTTCGATTTTATTTTTATCTATTTTTTATCTCTAATTCTGCTTTTGCAGATGATGTTTTTCTTCATCATTTAAATGCAGACACGGATTATGCATTTAAAGAAACAGTTACATCCTTAACAAAAAATAAAGTTACACACGGAGAATTTGAACAAATAAGAACTCTGAAATCGCAAAAGAAAACTTTAAAATCAAGCGGTAATTTTATTATAGCAAACGGCTTAGGTATCGTGTGGCAAACATTAAAACCGTTCGCTTCTACAATCGCAGTTGGAAAAGATTTTGTTATACAAACAAGTACAAGCGGAAAAAAAACGAAACTTGATTCAAGTACTGCAGGCGAAGCTTTCTTAAAAATATCAGGTATGATCAGTATTATTTTTTCCGGCGATGCATTAAAAATACTAGATGCATACGATGTGTTTTTTTATAAAGATAAAAGCGAATGGCAGATGGGACTTATTCCAAATGATAAAACACTAAGCACTATTTTAAGCAAAATTACCGTGCAAGGTAATAATGATGTGATCAATTACATTAAAATGGAAGGCGGAAATGGAGACATTACAGAATATTTTATGTCCAGCCAAACTTTTGCCGCCACGTTGACAAGCGATGAAAAATCACTTTTTATTTGATAAACATCTGCCTAAGGCAGATGCTTTTTTTAGACCAGGTATTTGGCTTCTATTCCATGCCGCATTGATTATTACATTAACTGTTTCTATATGTGTAAGCGGACGTCTTCATATAAATACAAACCTCTTTGACATTTTGCCTGACACAAAAAACTTAAAGTCTGTAGCAATTGCAGATAAAATACTGCGCGGCAAGAGCGGCAGGCAAATAGTAGTTTTGGCGGCATCTGAAAGTTTTAAAGATGCAAAACAAGCTGCGGTATCGTTATATGAAACTTTGTGCGAAAAAAAATATTTGTTTGAAAATATCGCTTTATATGTTGACTCTAGCACTGTAGAACAAGTGCAAGAATATTTTTTTGATAACAGATTTGTTTTGTTAAACAGTAAAGACTGCGACGCTCTTCAAAACGGCGATGCGAAAGAGTTTGCAAATGATGCTCTAGGCAGCCTTTTCGGTATATTTACTTTTTATACGCCGCCAAGCCTTGAAACCGATCCGTTTATGTTAGCAAACAGATCAATGACAGCTTTGATGACAAGCGGCATTTTAGCGAATGGTGCAATGTCTTTGCATGACGGTGTGTTAGCCTGCGATTACAAAGGAAAAAGCTATGTGATGTTACGCGCAACACTTGCATCTTCTGGTATGCTAGAAGCCGGATCAAAAAACGAAAATGCGGTGCAGCTAATATACAGCAGCAGTAAAAATATTATATCGTCAAACACCCTATCTGCAGCATCTGGAACGCTCGAATTCGTATTCTCAGGCGCTCCCTTCCATAGCTTTGAAAGCTCTACAAGCGCACAAAAAGAAATATCACTTATATCAAGCATTTCGTTGGTGATTATTGTAATTTTGTTTGTGCTGGTCTTCCACTCATTGCTGCCGGCTTTATTGAGTGCAGGGGCAGTCATGCTTTCTTTGATTTCGGCAACTGCGGCAACATTGCTTATATTCGGCGAAATACACGTCATAACATTTGTTTTTGGTACTACTCTGATTGGCACCTGCGTTGATTATTCAATACATTATTTCGTTCATAAGAACAACGAAAACGGCACTCTTGTAATAAAGCGTATTTTTAAAGCACTTTCAAACAGCCTTTTGTCCACCGAAATTTGTTTTGCGGTTTTGCTTCTTGCGCCATTTACTCTGCTGCGGCAATTTGCAGTTTTTTCTATGGCAGGATTATTCAGTTCATTCTTAACAGTGGTATGTACATTCCCTAAAATTACTTTTGTGCCGCACGACATTCCTTTTATGAATGTGTTTTCAAAAATTAGAAAAATTAGTTTTAGACCAAAACGTTTGATTTTAACAGTTGCCGCGTTATGTGCCATTCTGACAATCTTCAATCATAAAAATATTTCGATAGAAAATAATATTGGGAATCTTTATACACCTCCTCCTGTTATGGCGGAAAACGAAAAACGCACTGCACTGGTCATGAAAACAGGAGCTGCAGCTTGCTATTTTATTGTAAAGGGCGACACGTTGCAGGAGCTTTTAGTAAACGAAGAAGAATTCCGGCATAGCCTTGATAGCGGAATAGAAAACGGCAGTCTGTCGCATTATCTTGCAACATCAATTTTTGTGCCTTCCATGCAGACCCAAAAAGAAAGTTATAATGCCGCAAAACTTCTGTTACCTTTAACAGATGATCAGATTGCTGCTATAGACATTCCCACTGAGAGTGCAGCGTTTTATAAAAAAGAATTTGAAAACGCAAAAGATAAATTTGTTACCCCCGATTCTAAGCTGCCAAGTTCCATACACGATATAATTTCTTATGTTTATCTAGGAAAAATCGAATCAAAATATTTTTCCTGCATATTGCCGTTAAATGTTACAGACGAAAATGCTCTTAGCTTGCTTGCAAACGGATATGAAAATATTGTTTTTATAAACAAAGTTAAAGATATAAACACAGGACTTAATACATTAACCCGCATAATGATCCTCCTTTTTGCGGCGGCATATATAATAATACTCATATTTGTTCATATCATATATTCAAAAGATAATGCATTGCGCATTTGCAGTGTGCCGCCATTTATAGCACTTGTTATTTTGGCTGCCTTTTCTATGCTGAACATTAGTTTTAGTTTTTTTAGTTTTATCGGAATTTTGCTGGCTATGGGATTGGGACTGGATTACATTTTCTACATTACAGAAAATAAAAAAGACGGCATTGCATTTAGCGAACAACATAAAACCGTAGTTGGAATTATTTTATCTTTTGCTACAACTTTTTTATCATTTGGAGCACTCTCTTTAAGCAACTTTGCACCGGTACATATTTTTGCAACATCAGTTTTTGTAGGACTAACAGCGGCATTTTTTATATCAATGTCTCTGGCTCATAAATAGTGCGCTTTAAAAAAAGATGCCCCTTACGCCCAGGGCAAAAGCATTTAACTTTTTTGCCCAAAAAGAATATCAGATAAAAAATCCTCTGCGAGAGCAGCCTTGAATTGTTTTCGCTTAACGCTTAATTTCTTTTCAGTTTTGGTTGAACGTAAAAGCC
>BTID01000046.1:0-10827 GCA_036245275.1 Termitinemataceae bacterium | reverse complement strand
GGGAAAAGGCAAGGGGAAGAAATGCCCATTTGTATTAACCACAGATTACACAGATGGAGAAAATATTTTCTTTATAGTATCTGTGTTATCTGTGGTTAAAGGAGCTCTTATCTTATTCCTCGTACCACAACTGCGGCAGCGTAGTACCGTCTGTAGATTACTAGGGACAAGCGTGATGACATGAGCTTACAATTTCCATTATTTACTGTTAGAATTAACTAAAGGGCACCTCTAAAAACTCATGCGCCGCAATCTTGCACTGTCTTTTCCCGCATCTTTTTGCCAAAAATGCTCGACATAACACCATTATGCCTGCGCTTTTTGGCTTCAATCTGCGAAAAAATACAGCACAATCTTGCGTGCCCCTAGTTTTTAGAGATGCCCTAAAGGGATGATATTGAAAAATTTATTTATTTATTTAAACAGAGCAGAAAAGATTGTTTGCTATGGTTCCTTGTCTGTCTTAGCATTATTGCCCTGCCTTGAATCTTTTATGCGTTTAGTTTTTAAAACAGGTGTACCAAGTTCTCCGGATTTGATTGTGCATTTTCTTTTGCTTCTTGGTTTGTTTTCCGGTATGATGACAACTAAAACAGGAAACCACCTTTGCATAAGTGTCGTGCAGTACATAAAGAACGAAAAAATAAAAAAGGTATGCAAAGTAGCATCGGCCTCTATTTCTACTTTTATAACTGTTATTCTTGCATTTTGTTCAGCGGCTTTTATAAAAATTGTAGTTATGCCTTCCCGAATGATAGGATTTATTCCTGATGTTGTTTTTTGCCTTGCAATGCCGCTTGCTTATATTATTATGGCAATCCGATTCTCTACAAGTGATTCATTGACCCCAAAACAACGTACATTCCCAAAGATTGCCTTAGTTATAGGTCTATTATTTTCGCTGCCAATGGTTGTAAAAATAATTTGGGGGTTTAATCTACCAGGGATCGGAAATCTTATAACTAATGTATTTTACTATCTTGCATTTAATATAAAATATTTGGCTCTTTTATTTCTTTTTGTTGCAGCTCTTACAGGGACACCTCTTTTTATTTTTATTGCGGGTTTATCTATATTGCTGTTTCAAAGTTCACCCGGCGGGCAAATTGATGTAACGGCAAATCAAATTTATACAGCGCTTACACAAAGTAGTTTTGTGGCAATTCCGCTCTTTACTCTTGCAGGATTTTTTCTTTCGGAAAGCAAAGCCGGCGAGCGCTTAGTTGATGCATTCCGCAGTCTTTTTAGTTTTATACCTGGAGGAATGATATATGCAAGCGTTATTATTTGTGCGTTTTTTACGTCATTTACAGGTGCCTCCGGCATAACAATCCTTGCTTTAGGCGGCCTGCTTTATGCAATACTTTGTACCAACAGCGGCTATCCTTCAAAGTTCTCTGTAGGTTTACTTGCATCTTGCGGCAGCATTGGTTTGATGTTCCCGCCGAGTTTACCAATAATTATGGTGGGTACAACTTTACAAACTGATATACGTAAAATGTTTGCTGCAGGAATTGTTCCCGGACTAATTTTGGTTTTATCAATGGCTGTATTCGGAATCGTTGTTTCGATAAAAACAAAAATCCCAACTGAAAAACTTAACTTGCGTAATTGTGCGGTTGCCATTAAGCATTCTTTTTTAGAATTGCTTTTACCGGTTTTATTGATAGGCGGATACTTCTCCGGTAGGTTACAGTTAACTGAACTTGGCGCGTTTGCGGTGTTATACACATTTGTTGTAGAAGTGCTTATTTTTCGTGATATAAAGCTGCGCGATCTATCTAAATTATTTGGCAAAGCAATACCAATAATTGGCGGCATACTTTCCATACTAGCATTATCGCAGGCGCTTTCATATTATTTGGTTGATACACAATTGCCTCAAAATTTTGCCCGCTGGATGCAACATACAATACAGTCAAAATGGGTTTTCCTATTGATATTAAACTTGGCTCTGTTAGCTATAGGTTGCTTAATGGATATTTTTTCTGCAATCGTGATTGTGTTGCCGCTTTTAATTCCTTTTACTGCAGTTTATGGAATAGATCCTATTCACCTTGGTATCATTTTTCTAATAAATATGGAAGCAGGATTTTTAACGCCGCCAATAGGTTTAAACCTATTCCTTGCAAGCTACCGCTTTAATAAACCGTTTGTAGAAATCTGCCGTTGTGTATTACCGTTTTTAATTGTTCAGCTTGCCGTCATATTCATAATAACATATATACCATCAATTTCTACTTTTGTAGTAAATTTGTTTTAGCTTAGAATACCCGTTACGCACCTGTTACGTGCAGCTGCGGCGGGGATTTTTATCATTTTGCAACAAAGATTTCATTTGCAAGGCTGTTGACAAAATCTGAAACGTCTTTTTTTGTAACTGACTTTAGCTCATAAGTATTATTTAAGCTTACGCTGTCCTTTATTGTATCATACAGTGTTACAAAAATTTCATAATCAGAATCTTTGTTATTTGTAATTGTTAATGTTAAATTAAATCTAGCTGCGTCTTCTTTGCGCCTTATAATAAAACCAACCTTATTTAATTGTTTTGTAAAGTTATTTATTATATTTTTTGAAGTGCTGTTAACTGTTAAATTAATCGGCAGACGCAGATCTACCTGGCGCAGTGCGCCGCTATTCATAGCAAAAAGTTGTTCTGTATATTCACTCAATAAAACTTTTTTATTTTGTTTTTTCGCTAGTATAGCAAGCTCTGTATATGTGTCGGAAATCATATCTTGTTCCCAAACCTGTTCAAAATTATTTAAAGCATCGTTTAGTATAGTTTGTGATTTTAAAAGTTTACCTTGCTCAAAAAGGTAGGAGGGTAATGCTTTTGGTGTTAAAGATAATTCGATATTTTTTGCTTGATTTAAATAATATAAAGCACGGAATCTATAATCTTCGAACGCATAAAAATAATGCCGTAGTGCTTCTAATATTTGTTTTTCCTCTGTATCACTGTTAATTATGGAACTAGCAGCAAGTGAACAATATTTTTGAAACAGTAACTTATTTATTTTTATTTTTAACTGGTAAGTAATTTTTTTACAAAACGATTTAAATTTTTCTTTTATACTTGCAGCAATAACAAACCGTTCTGTTTTTAGCAATCCCTCATAAGACTTATAAATAATATTGTAAAGATCGCGTTTATATGTATCCGGATCTATTCCATAGTTTACCATCCACGATTGATTTTTTTGATTAAGACAATCTTGCGCATATATCAAGGATTCTTGTAATCTACCGGCACGTAAAAATGCCGCTGCCATATTAAGTTTTGTAAGCGGCGATTTATCTTTTTCGTAGGATTGTTCGTAATCGTGCTGTGTATCTTTAAACGCAAGACGGCGCAAATTAATTTCACCGCGTGCAAGGTGCCCCGATGATCTGTTCTCATATTGCAGCGATTCTGAGGCCGCCCTAAATGCCCAATCATAATTATAAAAACGGCTTTCTAATATTGACATATTATAAGCAGCAAGTGATGCCAAGTAATAATCCCTATTTTTCGTGCTGTCAAGAGCTTTTAAATAATATTCTTTTGATTTATCATATTCAAACATATCTGAATATACTGTAGCAAGCGTCATACAAAAACCCGGTGCCTCGCCAAAGTCATTGATCGCTTTTAATAACAATGCTTCACTTTCATTCAAACGATGAAGTTTATAATACATCCAAGACAAATAACTTATAGCATCAATATCATAAGGAGCCAGTGCCAAAAGTTTTTCATTGTATGAGGCGCTCAGTTTATAATTATTTAAATTGCCGCTTGTTTGAGCAAGCATTGATAAATAATAAGTGTTCATTGAATCTAGTTTTTCGCATAATAAAAATTCATCTTGTGCAAGACTATATAACTCGCGTTTAAAATAAAGTTGCCCCAATGCCGAAGGAAAACGTTCATCAGTAGGATAATTTTTCTTTCCTTGGATATATAATTCTATAGCACGTTCCCAGAATTCATTCTCTTCTGCTTTGCCGGCTTCTTGAAAAATTTCAGTAGCACCAACAAGTGCATTTATATTTGAACTTTGTGCAAATACCGGCTTGGAGGTATTTAATATAATTACAAAACAAAACAGCAGCGCAGAAAGTGTTGTTTTCAATACAGTCTTTTTAAATAATAATGCTACGGGAGGAATTGTATTTATAATCATGCGTTTATAGAATGGAACCGATGCTTTATACCATTTTATAAATCCATTGTACAGATTTTTGAATTTAAGATATTCAGTATCTTCATAAAATTCTGCAAATTTTGCTCGTGCAACAAATTCATAAATTTCCAAAAATAATTTTGTTCGATTGCCGCCGCTATGCACACCATCACCATGCACACTGTATAACTTTTTATCAAGTTCATAAGCCCATTGTTCTTCTGAAATTCCTTTTGATTTTTTGAATGAACAAAAGTATAAAATATTATTTATATTTTTCCACAAAAGGTCTGTTTTTTTTCTGATGTTTTTTGTCAGCATACTTTTAAAATAAAATCGAAACCTGGTGTATGCAAGCAAAAACACTATTAAGCAAATGCTAAAAATAAAGCTAAAATTTTTTATCATTTTTACCGCATTTTTTGCAGACCCGCGGTTTTGTGCAAGATCATTTTCTATTTGTTCTTTTTCTTTTAGTTTGTCATGATTATCTAAAATTTCTTTTAAGAGTTTTTCAAAAGCATCCGGCTGAAAACTGCCAAAAGGATCTTCATCTTCGCCGTCTGCAAGTTGCCGTGTTGTCGGGTCGTATTCGATCCAACCAAATTCAGGAAACCAAACTTCAACCCATGCATGCGCCATACTTGCTCGTACCGGAAAAAAACCAAGTTTTTCTTCACGGGGGTCAATAAAAAAACCGACAGCCACACGGCACGGAATGCCTGTAGAACGCAGCATTGAGGCAAAAGCAAAAGCAAAATATGAACAGTAACCTTTTTTTGAATCAAAAATAAAGTGTGAAAGTTGATCGCCATTTGGTGCTATACCGGGTTTTACACTATAGCGATACGATCCATATTTTAAATATCTTAGTAGTGATTGAATTTTTTCCCAATAGTTATTTTCGTTTTTTGTTATTTCTTCTGCTAATTCTGTTATGCGTTGTTCACGATCTGTTTTTTTTTGCTTGTTGCCAAAATCTGTGTAGATTGCATATTCTTCTTCTGTTAATTGCAGCGATTCCGCTAATTGTGCAGGTGTTTTTTTCTTGGTGTCAAAATCAAAGGGTACAGTTTGTAATAATTCTACAGGAAAAGCATAATTTGCCGAACTTATAACAGAATACGCAGACTTAAATGACGATGCATCCCAGCGCTGATATGGAATAACTTCTTTTGGTTCATTCATAGCAATAAATGCTGAACCATCTAAATTAACAATATAGTATTCTTGACGCAGATCGCTTCGCTGTCTTGGTCCTTTGACATTATATGTCTGTTTACCGCGCGGCAAAAGAGAACTTTGGTTTGCTTCGTCTATAATCTCGTTACGAAAAAAACCGATTGACTTATCCTTTTCGTTGCCGCTATTATAAGCCGATAGCACATAACGGCGCATTAAATAATGATATTCATAAATACTTAAATCTTCTAAAAAATTATCTCTGTTTGTTACGATGCTTTTATCCAAAGTGCTGGTATCTTTGCGCATAATAAAAATTAAATCATCAGATGTTTTAATTTCGCTTTCCAAACGGAGGTAAGGCGCAAAATCAAAACTAAACATTTTAGGTTGAATTAGACCGCCGTTTTGTTCAAGCGCACGTTCCTGCATAGGACGTATCAATAGAGCGCCAATGACACATGCCATCACCAAAAGAAAAAGTATTGCCGCTGTTTTTTCTTTCCGCACCGGCTGCAGCTCTGCAGGTGAAGATAAAAGGGCTGCAAAAAGCTCCATCAAAAGTATAGAAACAAAAACTGTAATTTTTACAATTGGTAGTTTGTAAATTTCTATACTCGAATTCATACTAGCGCTATTTGTCAAAGAAAAAAGCACCACTAAAAAAATCAAATCAATAAAAACAGAAAAGCGTGCCGCCCGCCTGTGACAACAAAAAAAATAAGTACTTATAGCCGCCCAATAAAACGGCAGGATTGTTATAAAATTATTCCTGTCAAAATCCAGAAGCAGGGTATCAATTGCTATGATTCCGGATCTGAAGGCATCATCAAAAAAATATCGTGGAAGACTTATCAATAAGCGCACTGCATGCGGAATCAATAATATTATAATGACAACAGTTATATGACGGAGCGCTTGTGTTTGCGATTGAAGATTGTTAGGGCAAACCTTAATCAAGGCAAACGCAACCAAGAAAGATGCTAAGAGTGTCGTAATAAAAACAGGTGTATCGGCAAGATCACCAGCTATAAGACGCAGTTGAAAAAGCAACGCAAAAAGCGCTATCGACCTGCAAATAACAGCAGGCTTTTCATTCCATATCATTCGTTACAAATTCAAAAATCACGTTTTTATAAGTTCGTATTCGCTGGTACCCAGTCCGACCTTTACTGCATGCGATATTTGCGCATTACCATCTGTTGTTGGATGCACATCTCTAAAATGATCATTAAATTTTTGTTCACGTTCTGCAATAATACATGTGTTGATAACAGGTGCTGCATTTGCTGCATCAAGACATGCTTTATCTAGCGCAACAGGATCGAAGCTTGCAAACATACCGATGTCGGGAATAATTGCCGCATCGTTTTCGCCATGGCAGTCGCAGTACGGCGAAACTTGATTTATTATGCTGATGTGGAAATTCGGTCTGCCGTCTAACACAGCTTTTGTGTATTCAGCCATTTTAAAATTCAATATATCATTTGCAGTACCTGATGTGTTTTCAATAGCATGGTAATTACATGTGCCTATGCAGCGTCCGCAACCTGTGCATTTATTGTGATCTATGTGCGCCTTCTTCTTAGCACTAAATTCTATAGCTGAATGTGCGCAGAATTTTGTGCAGGTTTTGCAACCTTTACATGCAGACTCGTCAACTTGCGGTTTACCTTGATTATGCATCGCCATTTTTCCGGCACGGCTGCCTGAACCCATTCCGACATTTTTTATTGCACCGCCAAAACTTGCCATTTCGTGACCTTTAAAGTGGTTAAGCGAAATTACAATATCAGCATCCATTATTGCGCGCCCAATAAGTGCTGTTTTGCAGTATTCTGCACCTGCAACAGGCACTTCAACATCATCAGTCCCTTTTAAACCATCAGCAATAATATTATGCACACCGGTTTGCATAGGTGAGTAGCCGTTTTCAAAAGCCGCCTCCATGTGAACAAGCGCATTGTTTCGCCGCCCAATATACAGCGTGTTGCAGTCTGTTAAAAAAGGCATGCCGCCTTGTTTCTTGATATGATCTGCAACTACTTTAGAAAAATTAGAACGAAGAAAGGCAAGATTACCCGGTTCACCAAAGTGAATTTTTATAGCAACATATTTTTGCTTAAAATCAATTTGATCAATACCTGCTTTTGTAATGAGTCTTTCCAGTTTGTTTAACAAACTATCTCCAACTTTGCAACGCATATCCGTCCAGTAAACTTTTGCTTTTTCCATTTTTTTCTCCTTTGATATGTTGACGCGATCAACTAATGCCGCCCTCAATATGAGTGTATATTATTATTTAACTTCTTGCCATACATCAAGGGCACGTTTTAGGGCATCGCTAAAAAACATCCAATCGTGACCGCCTTCCCATTCTTCAAACTTATAATCAAGTGATAATTCTTGCACTTTATGATTGTAGCGTCTGTTTTCATCTAGTAAGCTATCAGACTTTCCGCAGGCTGCATAAATGTACGGTTTCTTTTTTAACTTTGCACATTCTTCTGCCAAGATTACCGGATCGTTTTCATCGCTATCTGTTAAGTCATCGCCAAAGATTGCGTACATATCCCGTAAAAGTGCTGCATTGCTAGGTGACTGTGCCGCCCATGCGGCGCCTTCTCTGCGCAGTCCTTTAAGATTTTCATTTAAAAAAAGACAGGCAGAAGAAATAGCCCCGCAAAAGCCATATTGACCGGGTTTAGAAAGTGCAAGTTTTAAAGCCCCGTAACCGCCCATAGAACACCCCATTACAGCAGTATCCTCACGTTTGCTGGAAATTTTAAAAACATTCTGGACAATTTCCGGCAACTCTTCGCCTACGTACATTTTATAGTTATAGCCGTGTTTCATATCACAGTAAAAACTGCGTCCAACCTCCGGCATAACAAATATTGCATCGTACTTTCCGCCGAATTGTGTTAACATTGTATTGTTTACCCAAGTTCGATTGTTCCCATGCAGACCATGTAAAAGATAAACAACTTTGTAATTAGTTTTTTCGCATAATTCATCAGGCGTAAAAACTGTAATTCCAGTAGCTGTTCCCAACACTTTTGATAAAACCGATCCATGTAAAATCATAATTTTTCCTCTGTTGTTATTTCCTATGATCCTAGCACCAAATAATAATAATTGTAAGATTGCGCAATAGACATCAACATAAGTGCCCTACAGTTTTAATACGCCTTCCATAAGGTAAAGCCGCGTTCGCGCAGTTGCAAAATAATTTCTTCTACAGCACTAGGAATCCAATCACGATTAAAAGAATTGTTTGGATTGTGCAAAAGCTCATTTTCCATTTCGGAATACACACCGCGTGCATCATGCAAAAGTATAATCCCGCCTTTTTGCATGGCTGTTTTCAGGATAATTTTTTTGATGACTGTCTTTTTATTCTTGGAAGATTTTACACTATCGTAAGTGCGTATATTAGCGCCTAATATTTTGTAGCCTTCTTTATTACATATTGATTCTTGTTTTATTCTGAAAAACCCTCCATGCGGTCTGTATAACAGAGTTTTAAGTTTTTCTCCAAGTGCCTTTGTAATTGCCGCCTCGCCCATTTCAAGGTTTGTTTTGAATTTTTCATCGTTCATAAAAATTGCCCATTCATCTTCATATCCATGATTTACAATATAGTGCCCTTCATTTTTAATGCGTTTAACAATATCAGTATTTTTTTCTGCATTAACACCAAGCAGCACAAACACAGCATTTACATCATATTTTTTTAAAACATCAAGAAGCTGCGGCGTTACACGTTCATTAGGTCCATCATCAAAAGTAAACATCACTGTGTTCTCTGGAACAAACTGAAAAGATTTATATGTAGTTATACTTTTGCACCCGAATAAACCTGACGCTAATACTGCACATAACAAAACTAAATTTTTTATCTTCATTTTTTCTCTTTTATATGTGTTAATCTTCGTTAATATTTTTATAAATATTTTGCAGTTTATCGTTCATTCTTTTTACCGCAATTTGATTTTCAAGTCCCGAAAACTCAACCGGGTCAACTTCGCAGAGTATCTTAATTTTATAAAGGTATTTTTGCATCCTGTTATACGCCATCAACGGATCGCCCTTACCTAATCCGAATTTATCGGTACCGCCTATATGAACACAGACAATAGGTGCAGCACTTGCAATTGAAATACGAGCAGCACCTTTTTTGAACTTTAAAGAATCACTGCCTCTTGGAGTGCGTGTGCCTTCCGGAAAAATGATAAGTGCGTTTCCTTCGTCTAAAGTATTTTTACAAGCTGCTAACATATCATCAAAATTAAGTGAGTTCAAAATATACAGACGGCGTATCACTCCCCTAACAATATTCTTCATTAAGCCGGCATTAACTATGCAATCTGCATTGGGTATAAGTGATATTAACATAACAACATCAAGAAGCGATGGGTGGTTTGCTATCACAATTTTTCCGCCAAGGTTACGAAATGGATTTCTATCATCTGTTTCCAGTTTTGCACATCCAATAAGATTCATAAAAATAGTAAATGTGCGAAAAGAAGAATTGACAAAACGCCGCGAACGCTTAAGAAATTTTTTATGCGGATGTACAAAAACAGTTAAAACAGGAAAAATAAAAATGCACAGGAATAACGTGGATAATCCAAAATAAAGAAAACTAAGCAGTTTTGAAACGATGCGCGCAAAATATAGAGGATAATTTTTTATATGCGGCATATCTTCAATTGTGCCTCTCATGTAAGTGCCTTTAAAAAATCTTGAGGTGATTTTAAAATAGATTCATTGACTGGCGCTCCATCTTGGTAGACAGCAATATCATTACTTGGAATTTGCCGGTTTTTTTCAACAGGATTTGTAGAAAGCAGAGTTGCAAACGCAAGCGGCTCAGGCGGCTTATTACAGATTGCTTTATATTCAAAAGGGATGCTTTCATCTGCATACACAAACAAACATTCCTCTGCCTCGCCGCAAAGCAATGGTGCTATTGCCGTCAAAAAGCCGTCTTTAAAACATAAAGGATAAATCGCCGTATAACCGGCTTTTAGGTTTAGAGCGATTGAGGCAAGTGCAGGGGCTGAGTTAAAAACCGAAATAGAAAATGGGGCAGGCATTATTTCATGATCTGTAAGCAGCATTTTATTTATTTTATACTGATAGTTAATTTCGCCGTTAAACGACATAAAAAACATTTTAGTGCCGCAGGCAATCGGCATTATGTTGTGCACTACCTCGACAGTCATTTTTGAAAGATCGCTAAGGCGGCGGCGGAAACGCGAGTCGGTCCATTCAAGCTTTGGAGGCTCTTCGTCTGTCCACGCCGCACACCGCATGGCATAAATTTTCGGACTCTGCATTATACATATAGTATATTAGACTTAAATAATCTTTGTAAATAGTTTGCTGCCCTAAACAGAACTCATCAATTCCTTGTACTTTTTTGACAGAGCTTTTGCTTTTTCGTATGCAAGCCCCCGGTAGCGTT
>BTID01000045.1:0-11563 GCA_036245275.1 Termitinemataceae bacterium | reverse complement strand
TATGATCGTCTATGCAGTATGGACAGGCGGCGCAAGCTCCATAACTTTCTATTACAACTATTCGGGTGCATATTGGGGTGGACTTTTTAAAAAGCTGCATTAGTGTTACAATGATCTTATGGGTGTTTTTGACAGGCTTAGTGATGTTCTAAAAAGTTATTTAAAAGATGATGATTACACCGGCTCAAGCGGTGTTAAATTTGTTGATCCCGATGTTATCAATGCATATAAAGAGCTTGATGATTTTCTGGATTCGGATAGCTTGAATAGCGATTTTCGTGATAGAAGCAGCCGCCGGTTTAGTGCCGGTAATCAAAGCACACAAACTAAAAAGACAGTGCCTGAAAATTTACGCGCCGACTTTTTTGAGCTTGGTGTTGAAGTAGGTGCTTCAGCAGATGTATGCAAGAGCGCTCATAAAAATCTTTTAAAAATACATCATCCAGACAAGCATGCGGGAAACGAAAACGATCTAAAAAAATCTACGGAAAAAACAAAACGTATCAATACTGCCTACGAGCGCATATCAGAATGGTATGGAAGTTCAAAATGATTGTGCGGCAGGGTTTACGGTTTGCCTGCATACTTCTTTTGGTATTGTATTACATCGGGATCGTTAGGAGAGAGAGCGGCGGCCTGGCGTAAATAGTATACGGCGCGCTTTTCATCTCCGTTATTGTGATATATTTCAAATATTGCTTTAAGGGCATCTACATTGCGCGGGTTTTCAAAAATGCTGGAACGCAGATCGCTTAACGCGGCATCATCTGTCTTTAAGCGGCTGCGCAAAAAATAATAACGGCTTTTATATGAACCTGTACCTAAAATTGCAAGGCGTTTATCTATTAGATCCAGAGCATCAGTTTCTCTGCCGTTTTCTATTAGAGCAGTAATATATGCAATGTTGCCGTCTTCGTTTTCAGGATATTTATTGCGTAGTTCACGGGCAAAAACCAAAGCGTTCTGTTTATTACCAAGACCTTGCTCTATAGAAAATGAATTCAGTAAATCTGCAGAATTGCGCCGCTGGGGCAAAATTCTTTGCTGATAATCGCGGGCTTCCTGCCACGAAGAACGCCGCACAGCATCGCTTGCAGCAAGTTCAAGTACATCCAATGATCCGTAATTCATAAGGCGCTTTAAAATAGTTCTACCTTCATTTTGTTCGGCTATGTCTGCCGATTCAATCAATATGCGCGCCAAATAAAGTTGAAATTCATAATCGCCTGAATTATTTTTATTGAGTTGACGCATAATAGCTAAAGCACTTTCCTTGTTTTTAAAACCTTCGTATTGGAGACGTGCTAGTAAAAAACGCGATTCTTTTTTTTCAGGATTTTCCGAATTGTATGTATCCAATAACATTTGTGCGCGGATATAATTCTTTAATTCTATTTGCGTGCGAGTCTGTTTTAAAAGCAGCTTTGCATTATGCTGATCGCTTTTTAGCACATTGTCAAATAATTCTGATGCCTGCTGCCAATTTTGCCGCCAAAAATATTCTTCTGCAAGATGACGCTGAATCATAAAATTGTTAGGATAAAGTCGCATCAATTCTGTAAACATTGCTACAACAGAATCGTCCTCATCGTTGCTGTGTAATATACGTGCATTACCTAACATAGCCGGAAAAAATTCTTCATCAATTTTTAATGTTGAAGCGTAAAGTGTTTGAGCTTCTTTTGGTTTACCTGTTTTTTCATAAGCAAGTCCTAAAAAATAAGCCGCTATAATTCCGGAAGGATTTATGGAAACTGCTTTTTTTAAATTGTCTATTACATCGGAATTAATCCGCTTTGTTTCATATTCAGTTCCTAAAGTCTGTGAATCAATATTAATAAACGCTAAAAAGGGGAGGGTCAGCTCCAAATAATCGGAACAACCGTAAGGGGGAGTGCGGTAATCTCCTTGCGCCGCAGCGCTTAATATTTTTGCATAAGTTTCCGTTTGCGGCGGTCTAGGACGCGGCAATGTGTCTTTAGTTTCATTGTAAACATCAATAAGTAAAGTAACAGCGATGGCTGAGGTAAGCCTGCCGTATTCTGTTTCGCCAAACCCGTATTCCTCTATAAGGGTAAGTGCTTTTTGTAATTGCGAATATTTACCGCCTTCTACAAGAATGTTAATTTCGTTTATTTTTGGATTTTGCACAGCAGGAATAGTTGCAGGTTGTGCAGATTTTGTCTGTGCGACAGCAGTAGACGGCATTACAATCGGCATTTCTTTTACGATCTTATTGTTTGATGTACAAGAAATTAAAACAACCGATATACAAAAATTTAAAAAAATCGATATAGGCAAACAGTAAAACTTCATCTGATTTTTCAATCACTGGTTTTCTTTTCTGTAGGAGTTTTTTTAAATGAAAGCAGGATCATCAATAAACCTAAAAGTATCATAAAAACAGGAAGACCGCGAAGTATAATTTGCTTAATTGTGATCTTTACTAAACCTGTAGAAAACAACAGCATCAAGCCGCTTAAACCAATAAAAGAAATAGAAGGTATAATATAAACAAATTTTAATTTTTTATAATGACGCCAGCCTGTAGGCAGTAATGACATGGCAACTATTAGGGAAAGCACAGGCCATGTTGTTGAAAAAACAAATTGCGGTGCAAAAATGCCGGAAAACAACACCAGAAAATAGATGCCGCTTAGAAATGTCATAATGCTTACAAAAAAAAGCCATGAACTTTTTCCAAGCATTACTATAAAAATTAAAGATATTGCGCCGATAATTATTACAAGGAAAGAGCCGATTAATTGTGCTGTAATGGTTTGCGAAAAACTTTGCAAAAGGAAAATGCAGCCAAGAAGTGTCAAAAGAAGCCCTGCGAATAAAATGGATTTTTTATTTTTTATTGACGTACGCCGGCCTGTTGCAGACGGTTTATTTCTAGTTTGCATCATTAACATTGTATAGGATTTTATTTGTAAATTCAATGCGTAAATTAAAACAGGGAATTTTTGTTGTAATTTTTACTATGTGTGCCGGCGGAATACTAATGCTGGCAAACTGCCGCAGCCATTTAATTAAAGATACTGATTCATATTATATAAGCGGGACAAAAAAAGAAAAAGAATATTTAGAAAGTTTATTTACACTTTTACAGCAAGACAAAAAAAATACAGAAATCAATTCAGGAACAATAACTAAAGACAGCAGCAAGGGCAGTGCGGAACGTTTTGCAATAGTGCGCGAAATTGCAAATGTGTACAAAAGGCAAAATAATTACGGCAGACTTATAAATTTTCTTTCAGAATGGGTAGATGAACATCCGGAGGATTCTTACAACACGTATTATCTTTTTATGGTAGCTTACTCATATATTCAACAAGAAACTTATTCTGTTGCAAAACTTTATTTTAATTTGATTGTAAAAAATTATTCCGACTTAATTGTAAAAAATGAATCTATTCATCTTTTGTGTTTAAAACAACTTATTGAAGTAGAAGATAATCCGCAGCAAAAAATATGGTACTACGAAGAATTAATTTCACGTTTTAAAGATAAAATAGATCTTGGTGTTACATGGTTTTTATTAGGACAAACTTATGAACAAGTAGGCGACTGGCAGCGTGCTATACAATCATACTCTGAGTTTTTACCGTTTTACGGAGTAGTTGTTCCCGGATTTCCAGATGCTTACGGTTATGCAAAACAAATGGTTGACTTTGAAAATTCGCTAAAGAACTGGACATTTGAAAGTTTAGGATCACTTGTAGGCACAATAAAATCAGCATTGGACGAAGGCAACACATGGCAGCTTTGGCAATACCGTGCAAGGGTAAACTTTTTTGCGCGTTCTTGGGCACAAGCAGGCAGTGAAGATTCCGGTATGGCAGAGTTCAATTTATCGGCATTTGGTTCAAGCGCTAAACTGCGCTATTCCGATAATTTAAGCCGTGATTCAAACGCTAACGAGGCATATTTGCGTACATGGGGATGGTCACAATTTACGCCGATTTGGTACTTTTATTTTAGAAAAATATACTTTCCTCTGGACCCTGCCATTCATGGACGTTGGGAATGGGCAGGTGTATATTACGGGGAGAAATTCTAACACAATGAATAAAAAAATATATGGTATTGCCGGATTAGGTCTTATGGGCGGATCGTTTGCCAAGGCAATACGTGCCAAAGTTTTAAACGTTCCTCATTCTGCAGGAAAAATTTTTGCACTGGATAAAAATGAAACGGCATTACAAATGGCACGCGACGAAAAAATAATAGATCAATATTTTACAAATGATAATGCAGATAAAATGCTTGCACAGTGTGATGTTGTATTTATATGTTTGTATCCAAAAAGCACTATTGATTTTTTAATTAAAAATAAAAACAACTTCAAAAAAGGATCGATTGTAACTGATATTTCCGGTGTAAAAACTGAAATAATTAATAATCTGCATAAATTTTGTTGTGCTGATTTTGATTATATCTGCGCGCATCCTATGGCAGGAAGCGAAAAAGAAGGCTTAGACCATGCACGGTACGATCTATTTGAAAACCGTAATTATATTTTAATGCCTATAGAATCAAACAAAAAAGATAATTTGATTTTTTTTAAAAATTTAATTATAAAATTTGGAATTATACGTATAACGGAAACCAGTCCTGAAGATCACGATAAAAAAATTGCATTTACAAGTCAGCTCTGTCATGTTATTGCTTCTGCATTAGTAGACAGTGCCTGTGATACACAAATAACAACATTCGGCGGCGGCAGTTTTGAAGATCTAACCCGCATTGCTATGATAAATGCGCCGCTTTGGACGGATCTGTTTTTGGGAAATAAAAATGAATTAACAGATCATATAAAAAAATTTGAAGACTCGTTATATAAAATAAAAAACCTAATAGTCAATAATGATCAAGAACAGCTTTGCAGGTTGTTACAAAATGTACGTGAAAAACGAATAGCTATGTCTAATATATAAATGTGCACTCCGGAAGAAAAATTGATCCTGCCAGAAATATCACACATATTGCAGCTAACAAAAGAAAACGGATTTTCTGATTCCGGTTTTGCTGTGCTTGAAAACACATTATTTCTTGTATGCGCATTGCCCTATGGTAACGATATGCCTTTGCCGCCGCCTTGTCAAAAAAATGGTTTTGGCAGAATAGCTCCGTTTGCGCAGTTTAATTACTATAAAGAAGCCGTTAAACGCCTAAAAAAAATTCGCTCTGTGCTGCAAAAAAATTACGGCGGCGCAAAAGATGACTACCGTATTTTTTGTAATTCACGTATCCCAGAAAAACCCTTAGCCGCCGCCGCAGGAATTGGTTTTATCGGCAAACATTCGCTAGTAATTACAAAAGAGGCGGGGACACTTGCAGTTATTGCTGCAATGACAATGAAAACCCCCGCCGCAGAGCAGCGCTTTGTTAAACCCATAGACACGGACAAAAATACTTTACATTCATTTGCGGGATTTCCTTTTTGCAACTCGTGTGATAAAAAAAATCCGCCTTGCCGCATAGCTTGCCCTAGCGGTGCAATTAAAAATGACGGGGCAATAGAGATTACAAAATGTATTCAGTGGTATGCCTCAGGTAACTCAGGCTTTGTGCCGGATTCAATTGTTAATGTATGGGGTGATGTTTTTTACGGCTGCACGAAATGTCAGGATTCTTGTCCGCACAATAAAAAAAATATAACAGGCATAAAAACAAATTTAGGAAAACTGGACATGTTTATTGACGCAAAAAATATTCTAGCAATGCCGGATAAAGAAATAAAGCAATATTTTAAAGGAAGTACTTTAGGTACTTCTTGGCTTACACCTAAAGCACTACGGCGCAATGCACAATG
Source organism: Termitinemataceae bacterium (assembly GCA_036245275.1). Lineage (GTDB taxonomy): Bacteria > Spirochaetota > Spirochaetia > Treponematales > Breznakiellaceae > BTID01. Next base: position 5,742 of record BTID01000045.1, on the reverse strand, counting down.
TATCTTGCATTGTTAATGGTTAATGTTTACACTTCTTTAATTTCTTTTTCTTTCTCTTCTACCGCTTTATTTATTTGCGAAATATAAGAATCGGTAATTTTTTGGAGTTCCGTTGTAGTTTTTGATTCATCATCTTCAGTTATCTTGCCGTCTTTTTGCAGCTTTTTAAGCTCGTCATTGCAATCGCGGCGAATATTACGGACGGCAACACGTGCCTGTTCAGCCTGAGTTTTTGCCTGTTTTGCAAGCTCAGTGCGGCGCTCACCTGTTAGCGGCGGAATACTTATCCGTATAACTTTACCATCGTTAGACGGATTAAGCGAAAGCTCTGAAGTTTGAATAGCCTTTTCGATTTCGCCTATAAGCGCCCTGTCAAACGGCTGAATTACCACAAGCCGCGCTTCCGGCACACTGATATTAGCAAGTTCTTTAAGTGCCATTTTATCGCCGTAAGCTTCGACTTTTATTTTATCGAACAAAGCTGCCGAAGCTCTGCCGGTACGCAACACGGCAAAGTTTTCTTTTAAACTTGCCATTGTTTTTTTCATCCGGTCCTCGCCGGAAATTACAATTTCACTCATTCTATAAATCTAATGCAAACCCAATTATTTTTCAAGACTGCCCTACAAAATAGGGTGCGGAAAAAGGCTGAAACAATGACATTTGTGTCTAAAACAACTTTCATTTTTTAGATACTTTCCTAATTCTTTGCAACAATTTTTAATGGCACATCTAAAGAATTCTAACACGGAGGAATTTAAACACAAAAGAATTTTAACACAGAGGAAGTCAAAGAGGAACACAGAGGGGAAGAAAAGAGGAAAACAAAGATCGTCAAATCTTGTTTTCTCTGTGTACCTCCTGTACCTCCGTGTTAAATTTGCCTTAGCAATTTGCCATTATTTTTTGTTGCGCACAATAAAGGCGAAGTACATTTGGTTTTAATTAACCACTTTTAATCCATATTTTATAGATATTTCCCATAATATATGAGTATCAACCAGATATTTCATAAATTCAGCAACTCCTCATCAGTCATTGAAAAATCGGCCGCAAATTTTACCGTCATTTTCCTTTCCAATGAACCTAATTGTCGTTTTTTTGATTTTTTCCATTGCTCATAGGGAATTATTACGGCAATAGTTTATTTCTTTTTACCATATGCGATGGCAACTTCGTTTCCTGCCTCAATATCCCTCAAAACGGAGGAAAAATGAGCTTTAGCTTCTGCTGATTGTAATGTTTTCATAATTATATGGATACCTTATTAGGTCAACTTAGTCAAGTAAAAATTTTGATTTTGATTTTTCTCGTTATGCTATACCCGCATTCTATTTATCCTTTCTTTGCTTTTACACTTTCGATATAATCTTTTAAGGCTTCTCTAGTTGTTAACCAGTTGCGTTTAATTTTTATGGATTTTAAAAGGCCTTTTCTTGATAAATATGATAAATATTCTATACCATATTCACATAATTCTGATGCCTGTTTTAAACTTATATACCCATATTTATCATCCGTATCATGGGCAAGCGTTGCCTTTTGACTTTTAAATGTATTTAAATAAATTAATAATGAACGTTCTACAGAACGTCCTATAAAATCGAGATAGTTACTATATTTTTCTTTGTCTGCCTCTTTTAAAACCCGATAATACTTTTTTCTGTCAATATTTAATATGACTGCCGGCGGATAACCGTTTTGCAGTAATATTAAATTCATAAGCAGCCGTGCTGTTCGGCCATTGCCGTCCATAAATGGATGTATATATACTATTTTATAATGTACCCATGCCGCAAATTCCACTATCGACATTTTTGTTTTGTTTTCATAATACCATTCCATAAACTCATGCATAAGCCGTGGTATTTTTATGGCAGATGGCGGCAGATGAACGGCTCCAACTATCATAACATTGGCCTTTCTGTAATGCCCTGCATCCATATCGCTTATATTCTTTAATATTATTTTATGAATTTCCAAAATGATATTTTCATCTAATTCCTGCTTTTTTTTAATGAAATCATATAAAAATTGTATTCCATCTTTATGGTTGAGTACCTCAAAATGTTCTTTTAATGATTTATTCCCGATAGTCATTCCTCTATTAATAACCAATTCAGTTTCGGCAAGGGTTAAAGTATTACCCTCAATTGCATTTGAGTTATAAGTCCACTCAAGGGTAAACTGTTCATCCAATTTACGGACGATTTCAGGAGGAAATGGCCTAAAAGTATCTAATTCTCTTTTTTTGCCTTCGATACTTTTGAGTAAATTTGCATTAGTAGTATCGGAAATATCGGATTCCATGATTTTCATCGTATCCGATGTTTATATATTATACAAGCACTTTTTCAAAAAAAATTAGGGTATTGCACATAACGGCAAAAGCTAGACTGATGTTTTTATTGCGTAAGATAAATACCCTCCGCAGAACAGCGGAGGGATTTAAGATGTTAGTGCTACTGCACACAGAAAGCGGGGGCGCAGCCTCCCGCTAAATTCGCACCGAGGGTTTGGGTAACACCATTGGAGTACACAAGACAGAAGCCGGAAGGCAAACCAGAATAGGGTGAAGCTAACCAATACCATGTACCACTACCGGTTTTTTTCCGCTTATTGTCATCTTCATAATATCCAGTAAAACTTGCTTGATTACTTGATGTTTCACAAGATGCAACAGATCCGCTTTGTTCACCTGTCATTTCCCATGCAGTTGGTAACCACAATTTGTCTGTAATTGTCTGTGCAGTAGGCGTCCCATTTCCACTGCTGGCAACACGGCGGCTTGGCTGCCAAAGAACCCCATCGGGTACACCTGCGTTTTTTAAGCCGGTTAAAAAATTGCCTGTAACGTATGAGTGCATCGCACTGTTCAAATATCCGGTTGTATTGGTACTGTCTTCATTCATTTTGTGTTTGCCGGGTACATCGTTAAAATGGAATACTACATGCGGTGTGTTATTGCCGTTTTTGCCGTTAAAAGAATTTATACCAATCACAATAAGCCGTAAGCCACTTGTTGCGTTAATGTAGCCATAATTTGCATCTGTTCCATGACCGGTATCTCCTGCAACAGTCAAAGAAGCCAAATCAATATAGTCGCCTAATTTGATAATACTTTGCGCTTGTGTTGTGCTTGTGGTAAATACCGCCGCCTGTACATAGTTATGCACTGCATTAAAGCTTGCCGTTACGAGTGCCGCACCGGTACTGCCTTGTGTAATTGCGAATTTTAGCGACAGGTTTTTTTCTGCTGTTGCCGCTGCCTGTAGTGCAGCAGAGAATGCCGTTTTTACTGCATCTTTATCTGCATAAATCTTGTTTGCAACTACATATTGCGCCGTTACCGTTTTACTTGCCTGTGAAAGCATATTATACACGGTAAGGTCTAATTCTAAGTTTTGAGCGTAAGTTTCTAACGCTGCCTCCATTGCTTGTGCAGTTGCGGCATTGTTTATTTCTGCTATTGCCGCTGCCTGTAATGCAGCAGCGAATGCCGTTCTTACCGCGGCTTCATTTGCATAAATCCTGTGTTCAACTACATATTGCGCCGCTACCGTTTTAGACGCCTGTGAAAGCATATTATACACGGTTAGGTCTAACTCTAAGACTTCAGCGTAAGTTTCCAATGCTGCCTGCATTGCTTGTGCATTTGCAGCCTTGTTTATTTCCTCAAGTGCACTTATTTCAGTTTCAGTTTCAGTTTCTGTTTCTGTTTCAGGGTTAGGTTCTGGTTTAGGCTCAGGTTTAGCCGTTATTTCTTGTTTTTCTTCCCCTTCTGCCTCTATACTATGTTCACTGAAGTCGGTGCACCCAATAAACAACAATCCAAATACCAGCAACAAACTGAAAATCATCACCTTATTAGATTTTCTTCGATTTTTCTTCGATTTTCCTTCGATTTTCTTGCATTCCCCACAATTGCACCTCCAAAAAAATTATAAACGCCGTCTTTTAAAAGAACATCGTCCAGTCCAAATGTAATAAATTAATGAAATTGTGTCAATGGGCTAAAAATGGTCGGGTGCAACAATTTTTAATGGCACATCTAAAGAATTTTAACACGGAGGAATTTAAACACAAAAGAATTTTAACACAGAGGAAGTCAAAGAGGAACACAGAGGGAAGAAGATATTTTACATTGAGATTCGTAAAATTATAACACGATAACAAACTTGAAACAAATTAACAAATTGCCCCCTCTCGTGTACCTCCTTTTACTCTGTGTTAAATTTGCCATTTTTTTTACCCAAATGGTCTAGAAATTCAACTTGCGGCGGGCATATTAGAAGCAGATAAAAATACCCTCCGCAGAGCAGCGGAGGGATTTGAGATGTTAGTGTGCTACTGCACACAGAAAGCGGGGACGCAGCCTTCAACTCCACGCGCAGGGATGGCGCCGGTAGCACCAATGCCGTTCACAGAACAGAAGGAATCCCAACCAGACCTGGGTGAAGCTAACCAATACCAAGCAGGATTATTTGATGCATAAGATTTTATGCGAGCATTATCATCTGTATAAAATTCTGTAAAATTTGCTTGATTTTCTGCTTTCTCAACAGTAGTCACAGAGAATGGTATGTTGGTGTAAGTCCCAAAACCAAACATCTCACGTTCAGTTGGTAACCACAATTTGTCTGTAATTGTCTGTGGAGCAGGCGTTTCTTTTCCTCTACTTGCAACAATGCGGCTTGGCTGCCAAAGAACCGCATCGGGTACACCTGCGTTTTTTAAGCCGGTTAAAAAATTGCCTGTAATGTATGAGCGCATTGCACTACCCAAATATCCTGTTGTATTCTCATCGTTATCATTCATCCTGTACTTGCCGGGTACATCGTTAAAATGGAATACTACATGCGGTGTGTTATTGCCGTTTTTGCCGTTAAAAGAATTTATACCAATCACAATAAGCCGTAAGTCACTTGTTTTGTTAATGTATCCATAATTTGCTTCTGTTCCATGACCGGTATCTCCTGCAACAGTCAAAGAAGCCAAATCAATATAGTCGCCTAATTTGATAATACTTTGCGCTTGTGTTGTGCTTGTGGTAAATACCGCCGCCTGTACATAGTTATGCACTGCATTAAAGCTTGCCGTTACGAGTGCCGCACCGGTAATACCTTGTGTAATTGCGAATTTTTGCGACAGGTTTTTGTTTGCTGTTGCCGCTGTCTGTAATGCAGCAGCGAATGCCGTTTGGACTGCATCTTTATCTGCATAAATCCTGTTTGCAACTACATATTGCTCCGTTACCGTTTTACTTGCCTGTGAAAGCATATTATACACGGTAAGGTCTAATTCTAATGTTTGAGCGTAAGTTTCCAATGCTGCCTTCATTGCTTGTGCAGTTGCCGCCTTGTTTATTTCTGCTGTTGCCGCTGCCTGTAATGCAGCAGCGAATGCCGTTTTTACTGCGTCTTTATCTGCATAAATCCTGTTTATAACTACATATTGCGCAACTACCGTTTTAGACGCCTGTGAAAGTATATTATTATACACGGTTAGGTCTAATTCTAATGTTTGAGCGTAAGTTTCCAATGCTGCCTGCATTGCTTGTGCAGTTGCGGCATTGTTTATTTCTGCTGTTGCCGCTGCCTGTAATGCAGCAGCGAATGCTGTTCTTACTGCGTCTTCGTTTGCATAAATCCTGTTTATAACTACATATTGCGCCACTACTGTTTTAGACGCCTGTGAAAATATACTATACACGGTTAGGTCAAACTCTAAGACTTCAGCGTA
>BTID01000044.1:0-11870 GCA_036245275.1 Termitinemataceae bacterium | reverse complement strand
AAAAAACACTTGAAGAAGCCATTAAAATGGCTATACAATGGTGTATAAAACAAAATATATTGAAGCATTTTTTAGAAGACAATGGATCGGAGGTCGTTAATATGGTATTCGGCGAATGGGACATGGGTACTGCTTTAAAAGTGGCAAAAGAAGAAGGCAAAGAAGAAGGTCTGGAAGAAGGCATGGAAAAAGGTCTGGAAAAAGGTCTGGAAAAAGGCATGGAAAGCGTTTTTGATCTTCTTGATCAAGGTTATACAGTCGAAGAAGCAAAAAAGGAGTTACAAAATCGCAAAATCTACACAGTTTCACAGAGCCAAGGGATTTACTAATTTTGCTTGAATTGCTTACGAATAAAAATCCCCGCCAACCTTTTGTCGTTATATGTAACTAAAAAACAGCAAGGGTAGAAATTTATGGAAAAAAAAACAACTCCGGTGGTAAAGATTTTTTTAGCGGCAGAAGGCGGACGCGGCAGTCCTTTTTGCGGACCGGGCATGGTAAAACTTTTAGAATATATTCATGAAACAGGCAATGTACGCAGTGCTTGCGAAACAATGGGTATGTCATATAGCAAAGGCTGGAAGCTGTTAAGAGCTTTAGAAACTTATCTTGAGTATCCTGTAACGGTGCGGCAGCAAGGCGGTAAAGGCGGCGGCGAGGCTCATTTAACTAAACAGGGAGAAAGTTTTTTAAAACGATACAAGGCATTTGAAACAGAAAGCCGCGAAACTATACTAAAGTTATTCGGGAAACATTACGGCGGCGGCACTGTGGTTTAGTTTTCGCAAAACTTAAACGTTTTGATTTTCAAAAAAGGGGGGACCGGTCTGATAATTGCATCACAAAAAATTCCAACAAAGTATGCATTGTTTTTTTTCGTTCAGTTTTTACTTTTTTTATTTTGCACAATTTCTGTAAGCTCGCAAGCATTGCGGGATGCCTCTTTTTTTTATCAAGAGGGTCAAGCGGATATGGCAGAGGAAGACTGGTATTCAGCAACAGAAAATTTTCTTGAATGTATAAAAATAAATCCATCTCATGCACAAGCGCAGGCAGCTCTTGGCGAATGTTATTATGAATTATCTGAATATGATCAAGCTCTAAGCTATGTGCGTAAAGCTCGTTCCCTTGCCCGTATGAATATGGAAACCGCTAATTTGGAAGCATCTATTTTGATAGCCGTAGGCAAACTAAGCGAGGCAGAGGCTGTTATAAAAGAAGTACAATCGCGTCAGCCTTACAACAAAGAGGCACTGTTTGCAGCTGCTGAATTAGACATTGCCCGCGGCCGTTCCGGAGATGCCGTTATGCGCTATAAAGAAGCGGTGCGGCTTTTTCCTGATGACAGACGGCTTTTAGTGTCGCTTGCCCTTGTTTTAGGCTCGTTAGGTGATACTGAGGCAGCGCAAAAATATATCGACCGTGCAGAAGAATTGCATAGTGATGATTTCCGTATTTTTTATTATGATGCATATCTTGAAGCACGTGCTGCAAAAATAAGTCAGGCAATACGCGATGCGGAACATTCGCTAGAGCTGCGTCCGGGGTTTTTACCTGCGCAGAATTTGCTTGCTAATCTGCGTTACCGTGCAAATGAATTTGAAGAAGCATCGTTGTTGTCGGATAAAATTATAAATGCACAGCCAAAAGAAGTTTCGCCATGGTTTTTAAAAGGTATGGCGCAGGCACGTTTAGGTCGTCCTAACGAAGCAAGACAGGCGTTAGAGCGCGCTTTAAGCATCAATCAAAACGATGAATTTGTACGCGCTGCCCTAGAAAATATCGCTATAGACAACACTGCACTAGAAGATCCTGCCCGTGAGCGCTGGGCAAAACGTCACTTTGATAATGCGGTAGCAGCGCGCAAACAAAATTTAATTGCAGATGCACTTTTTGAATACAGACGAGGTTTGCGGATCAATCCATATTCGCAGCATCGTGCAGACTATGCAGAAGTTTTAAAGCTGCAAGGTTATCTGCAGCAATATTTAGAAGAATTAAAATTTATTCAAGAAATAGGAAAATCAGATCGCAAGATAAATGATACGGTGAATATTTATTCAGGACTTACAAACAGTTCGCTATACACAAGATGGAAAATAGAAGATGTTGAATTAAAACCGCGTTGGAACATAGCTGTTTTTTCTGTTGCAAATCAAGGTTCGTTTGTACACACAGATGCATCGTACATAGCCGCATCATATTTAAAAGATATTCTTGTTCATGAACGTAATATCAATGCACTTGATTTAGAAATTAGACAGTCATCATTTTCCACAGCATTCCGCACTGCCCGCGAAGGCGAAAAACAAAGCGGAAAAAAGGCTGACTATTTTTTGATTTTAACTGTTAACGAAAATGAACGTGATGTCGCTATAAAGGCAGAGCTTTTTGTGGGACGTACCGGTTCCCCTGCGGCAAACTTTAATGTTTACCGTGCAGGCAGCAACAGGCTTCGTAACGCTATGATCAACATAGCACGCAGTCTTGATTCTACGCTGCCTCTTCGTGCAACGCTATTACGCCGCAGCGCTGGCATTGGAATTATCGACAAAGGAAAATTAGACGGCATAAAAAAAGATTCGATTTTCCAAATTATTAAAAAAGGACAAATTGATGTAGAAAGTAACGGCACGGCATTAAAATATTTACCTGCTGATGTCGTAGGCACATTTACCGTAAATGATATTGACGAAGCCGTTAGCGCAGGATCGATAAACCGGCTAGGCTTTTTTGATCTGGTTAGCGAAGGCGACGAAATTATTCTTCAGCATGAAAAAAAAGATCCGCCTGCCGACCCGCCGCAAAACGCTTTCGACCCTGAACTACGTTCCTTGTTGCGCACTTTGCGGTGATTTACCTGCCGGGATGTTGTTGCGTACTCTTGCATTTTTTTTATTCATGTTCTAAGCTTATAGTATGGTGGGGGACCTATGACAGAGCTACAAACAAAAGTTCACGCATATTTTGCGGAACACGGTTTTTTGCCGGTTACTGCAGAAACTTATCCAATATTAAAATCTTACGAAACAAAGGGTAACCGCATTTTTGAATGTACCGCTTCGAATATTATTCAGTGGGTGCATGATTTTAATGTTTTGTACAAAGTATTGCACAACTATATGTGTGCTGTTTCGTTTTACGGAAACGGCGAGGTTAGAATTGCAGTGCAAAAACCTGAAAGCGGTGCAGAACCGCTAAAACATGTAATCGACACACTGCACTCACTTGCGTTTAATGCAGGTTTACCGGCGCTTACAGTGTATCCTGTAGACGAGAGGTTTATTGGTGAATACGAAAACATACAAGGCTACTGCATTACAAAAGAATATACTGACGATTGGAGTGAATATATTTACGCTATCGAAGATTTTATAAATGAAAGCGGCGGTGTTAATAAAAATAAACGCGAATCACTTAGCAGGTGCCGCAGAGTACCGGATCTTTCATTTAAACCTTTAACTAAAGAAGCGGCACAAACATGTTTATCAATCGAAGAAGAATGGTGTAAAGGCGAGGATTGTGAATATTGTTCTTCTTTTTCCGGTTGCGAAAAAAAAAGTTTGCAAATGTTATTTGAACTTTTTGATGATGGGTGTGCTGGACTTTTGTTATGCGAAAAAGAAAAGCCGCTTGGTTTTGTTATATGGGAACATGTTCCCTGCACAGATTTTGCTTTTTTCTATTTTGGAAAATCGCTAGTACCAAATTTAAGTATACTTCTTTACCATACGGCTGTTAGTACGGCATTGCATGATGTAAAATATATAAATGTTGGTCCTGACTTGGGAAAATCGGGATTACGTTTTTTTAAAAAGCATTTGGGTAAACACGAACTTGTGCGTAAATACTCAGTCAACTATAAAAGCACATCTGCGCATAACGGGGAAGCGGATTGAAGAAGAGACTGTTATTTTTAGGTGTTTCCTTATGTTTAGGTATTTCAATATTTTTGTTTGTAAAAAGAGCTCAAATTGATCTTACCCCATGGGATACAACGGTTTCGCTTGTGCAGCCTACTTTTTCAAGCCGCAATGCTGACCGTATTGCAATTGTACACGACAAAGAACAATCAATTGCAATACTAGATGATGAGAACAACTTGCTTCTTCATATTGAAGCACAACCTAATACAGAAAAATCTTTTTATCATGCAGAGAATGTTGCCATTGACGAAGAAAATAATTTGTACATACTGGATAAAAAATTCGGCGGAGCATTTGAACAAAATGTTGAACGCGTTCTTAAATATTCAGAAGATGGAAAATTTGTTTCAGAGCTATACCGCTATGAATACAAAAACGAAAATTTTATTTTTACTCAGGGTAAAATCTGCGGCATGTCATATTTTAAAGGCAAGCTGTATTTAACAAGGCTTGAAGATGATGGGTTTTCTTTGTTTACAGTGCCTATTAGCGGTGAAACTTCAGGATTGGTTCATTATTTTGATTATCCGCATGCATTCCGTAATTTAACTTATTGCCGCATAAACCCGCAAACTCAAAGGCTTACAGTCAGTGCAAAATCAAATAAAATTTTTGTATATAATTTTTTTGGCGATCTTTTAAATGAATATGTTGTGCCTCAAGAAAGTCTGGTATGGTCGGCAGTATCTGATCTAGACGGCAACATTATTTACGATGATCTTGAACAAGAAAAAATTATGATTATACATAACGATACCGAAGAACGCACAGTTTTGCTTGAAGATTCATATAGTTTTCTTACATACTCATTCGGTACACTCTTTGCACGTTCAGATACCGGTATATTGATGATGACAAAAGACAATAATTATAAAATTATTAATTCTTTTGAATATCCAAAAGACATAGCTATCGTGCTGTTTTTTTTATGCGTGATTGATGCACTTATTGCAGTTACGCTGTTTATATTCTTGATCCGGTTTATTTCAAAAAAACAAATAAGTTCCAGTTTTAGACTTGTACTAACGGTTGGTTTATGTATAACAATAGGAGCAATACTAGCATCTGTACTGATCATTAGCGAAATGAATAAACGGTTTAATGCCTCCACTTATACAGAGCTTGAAAACATTTCGCGCCTAGTTGCAAATAGTGTTGATGTGGATCTAATTACAGGCATTATGGATCGCAGCCAAAATGATGACGAAGAATACATGGCTTTATTTGACGAGCTGCAACGGCGTCTTGGGCAGTTGGAATTCAAGGGCAGACAGGTGTATCAGTATATCTGGATGGTGCGTGACGGAATTGTCTACTCCATGTATGACAGTGAAAGCGGATTTGGTGTACTGTATCCGTTTCTTGTGTACGAAGAAACTTACCTTCCGGAATTAATCAAAAATAAAAAATATGTATATTCAACTGATACAAACGAATACGGTAATTGGCTTTCTGCCTGCGGTCCGATTTTTGATTCGCAGGGTAACGTTGTACTGTTAATGGAAACCGGTTACAACATGGATGAGCAGTTAGAAGAAACCCGGCGCATGGTAATTCAAACAATGTTGATGGTGCTTGCTGCAGCCATTGCGATCTTCTTGATCATACTTGAATTTATCATTATCTATAATGCATACAAAGAAACAGAAAAAGATCGTCTTTGGAATAAACCGATTGCTTTCCGTCCTGAATTAATGCGTGCTCTTGTGTTCTTTGAATTCTTTTCGGCAAATCTTGCAACGGCGCTTTTACCTATACATGCAGCTAACCTTTCACAGTCAACTTATGACTTTCTTATGAGTATACCTGTTTTTGCAGGCATGAATATTACTAAGGAATTAATATCAACATTACCGTTCGTTGCAACTGTTGCATTTATTATTATTGCGCAGCTTATTGTTCCAACGCTGCGCAACAGTTTAGGGCTAAAACCGCTTTCTATAATGGCAAGTATTATTTTCCTTATTGGAAATTCACTTTGTATTATTGCCGGTAATATTGTTATACTCTCTGTAGGTTATGCACTTATTGGTTTTGGGTGCGGTACATTGGTTTTAGTTTGTAATGCAATGATTAGCGGCCAGAAGACTGTGGAAGCTGTAAACAGCGGCTTTGCTCATTACAATGCGTCATACCTTGCCGGTGTTAACGTAGGTATTGTTGTAGGATCTATGATAGCACAGTTTTTTCCGTACAAACTGGTGTTCGCTTTGGCAACCATTTTTTCACTTGTGTTATTCAGCATTATAGTATTTTCTGTCCGCTCTCCATTAGTAAACCACATATACCGTGCTACTGCAACAAAAACAAATACAAAAGATGGATTTGCACTGTTAAAATTCCTTTGTAATCCTGTGGTAATAGTTACTCTATTCCTTGTGCTTATTCCGTATGTTGCATCTTCTTCTAGTTTTACAGATTACTTTCTGCCCTTATTCGGTGCTGAAAAAGGTTTACGTGAATCAAACATTGGACAATTAATATTATTAAGCAGTTTATTTGCTATTCTTTTTGGAACAAGCCTTTGTAAATATGTTTCTGAAAAACTATCGCTGCGTACAATCGTGTGCTTTTCGTTATTATTGAATGCCAGTGCAATATTCCTTTTTTCATTTTCTATTACGGTACCAATGCTTATTGTAACTGTTATTATTCTTGCAATTGCAAATATTTTTGCGCTTACAAATATACAAACCTATTTTGCAAGTTTATATCAAAACACACGAGTATCGGCTATGAAAGCACTCGGTGCTTATGCGATATTTGAAAATACAGCAATGGCAATAGGTCCTATTATGTACAGCTATGTTATAACAAGTGATATAGCTATCGGCATGCGTTTAATTTTTATAGTCCTTGTTGCTTGCCTTGCGCTTTTTTTGATTGTTTCTTTTTTTGCAGAAAGATACAGAAAAAAACATCCTTTGCACGATGAAATTTTATCCGGCACAAGTGATGATTATTCTTTAGAACTGGAGCTTCCTAAGTCTATAACAGAGGCTGCAACAGCAGAAGAAGCTGCAATGGCTATGGTTGATGTAGCCTCTGATTTAGCGAATGAGCTGCAATCTATTTCTGCAACATTAAAGGCAGAAGCAGACGAAGCAATGGCAGAAGCTAAAGAAGCGCAAGCCTATGCCGATGCAAAACAAAAAATTGCAGACGAAGCAAGAGAAAAAGCCGAAAGGGCACAGAAATTTACAAAAAGAGCTGTGGAAACAGAATCATCTGCAATAACAGCTATGGTTGCGGCAAAAGAGGCGGCAGCAGCTATCAAAGCGGCAGAAGAAGCTTTTACAGAGGCAGCGGTAGAGGAAACAGCGGCAAGGCAAGCACAGGAGGCAGCGAATGAAGCTGCCCAAAGGGCTGATATTGCCCGCCAGACTGCAGAACAAGCTGCTGCGGCTAAAGCTAAGGCAGAAGAAGCTGCGCTAGAGGCAGCAAGCACTGCAGAAACTGCTGTAAGTGCAACAGCAAGCAATGCAAAAGGTGCTGCATTAGAAGCCGGAACTGCCGATGCTGCAGCAAAATCGGCAGTTGTAGAGGCGGCGGCGCTTTCTACAAAGTCTTTCCTTGCAAAAGCAATAGCCGCAGCAGAATCAGCAGCAGCAATAGCCGCAGCAGAATCAGCAGCAGCAGCAGCCGCAGCAGAAGCAGCAGAAGCAGCAGAAGCATCATCATCTGAATAATTTGTTTTTGAAGGATTATCTGTGAACCGGTTTTTCGATATAAAGCACAAAGATAATGTTTGCGGTGCGCGCTGTGGTGTCCTGCACCTGCCGCATGGCGATGTTTCTACCCCTGTTTTTATGCCGGTTGGTACAAACGGAACTGTGAAAGCTATTACAAAAGATGAACTTTTGCAAATTGGTTTTGAAATTATTTTATCAAATACATATCACCTATACCTGCGTCCGGGAAGAGATATTATTAAGCAAGCAGGATCGCTGCACGATTTTATGTCGTGGGAAAAAAATATTTTAACTGATTCAGGCGGCTTCCAAATATTTTCATTATCTAAGCTGCGGACAATTACAGAAGAAGGTGCAAAGTTTAGATCGCACATTGACGGCAGCACACATTTTTTTACACCGGAAAATGTTGTTGATATACAATGTTGTTTAAATAGTGATATACAAATGCAGCTTGATGTCTGCTCGCCGTTCGGGACATCTTATGCAGAGGCTGCAAAGGCATTGGAAATTACAGATAACTGGTTAAAACGATCAAAGCAGCAATGGATAGAACATAGTAGTGATGGTTACACCGGAAAATTATTCGGCATTGTTCAAGGTAATTTTTATAAAGATCTTCGTAAATTTAGTGCAGAAAAAGTAATAGAAGCCGATACACCCGGTATTGCTATAGGCGGGCTTTCTGTCGGCGAACAAGCCGAAGTTTTTAACGAATATTTAAATTGGACAGCATCGTTATTGCCGCAAGACAAACCGCGTTATGTTATGGGAATAGGAACTCCAGATTATATTTTAAACGCTATAGAAAATGGAATAGATATGTTTGATTGTGTGCTGCCTACAAGGGTAGCCCGCAATGGTTTAGTTCTTACAAGTGCAGGTCCACTGTCATTAAAAAAACAAGATAACGAATTTGATTTTTCGCCGCTGGATGCGGAATGTGATTGTTCAGTTTGTAAAACATATTCCCGTGCATATTTACGGCATCTATTTAAAGCGAACGAAATTTTATTTTCTATGCTTGCCACAAAACACAATTTATTTTTTTTACATAATCTTATTTTACAATCGCGTTACGCAATCGAAGAAAACCGTTTTACGAATTTTAAAAAAGAATTTTTGGAGAAGTATTATGCCGATTAAACCCTACGGCTCGAATAAACACTACGGCTCGAATAAAACTTTTGCCTTATTTTTATTTTTTATGTTTTTTGTTACGTTTAGTTTATTTGCCCAAGCTAACATAGATAAAATGCGTGACACTATCCACTACGGTACAGACAGCGAAATTACTGCGCTTCTAAAAACATTAAAGACAGATAAAAATAAAGAGCTTGATGATGATTTAATTAAACTGGCAAAAGACAGCAGCAATGATTTGATTGTAAACGGATTGTTTACTTACTTTACGGATAGTGAAACATCAGGATTAGAGGATAAGGCTTTAGAATTATTGCAAAACCGCGAAGATGAAAACACAACCATAATTCTTGCCGCTATCGACTACCTTGGCAGCGTAAAAGAAAAAAAATCAAAAGATGTTTTACTGGATATTATTTCCAAAGGCGAAGATGCACTATTAAAAAATGCTGTGCGCTCACTTGGAAAAATTTCAAACTTACTAGAAGGCGGCAGTGCGGATCAAACAGCGGAATATTTAATAGAGTTTTACAAAGATAAATCGCCAAAAGAAGACGAAAGCCGCGAAATAATTTTAGCAATAGGAAATACAGGCTCAAAAAAAGCATCGGAATTTCTTATGGACATTATAACTAATGCAGATGAAAGTGCCTATTTAAAAACAAGTGCTTTGCAGGCTGCCGCAAAAATAAAAGATCCATCCGCACTAGATACTGTGTTAACAGCGGCAAAAAGCACGGAGGCAGGTGTGCGCTCTGCTGCGGTAGAAGCCTTAGGTTCATTCGAAGGTAATAAAGCAGAAGAAGCTATAATTGACGCATTCCGCGATTCGTTTTTTAGATCAAGGTTAGCTGCCGTTAAAGCTGCAGGCACACTAAAATTGTCCGGCGCAATTCCATATTTACGTTACCGCGCATTAAATGACGATGCAGCATCTGTGCGTGAAGAATCAATAAAAGTGTTAAGCGAAATTGGCACATCAGAAGCAAACAATGTGTTGCTTTCAATTTTGGATGATAAACAAATTAATGACAAAACAAGAGTGCTTTGCGCAAATGCACTCTTAAAAACAGATGCCTCTAAATACTGTGATCATATTGTAGAAATGTTAGACGAAAGCAAACAAAAAAAATTCAACGCATTGTATGCAGGTTTGCTAAAAGCGCTTGCCTCCGCTAAGACACCTAAACTGCAAGACCTAACGGCACGGCTGTACAACTCAAAAGACGTTACCGATAACGCCATTGCTCTTGACATTACCGCAAACAATGATTTTAAAAGTTTTAAAGATCAAGTGGAAAAAATAAGCGAAACAAAAAATTCTACACTTTCTGCCAAAGCAGCAAAAATTTTAAAAGACCTTTAAGCGGGGATTTTTATTCCAGACTATTATTTTTTATCCTTTCCAGCACATAATCTGCAAAGGCTTCAATCTGCATTGACGGCAACTGTTTGCCGCTGCGTAGGCGGATCGAAACTGTTCCTTCACTTTGTTCTTTTTCGCCTACAACCAGCATATATGGGATCTTGCGGTTTTGGCAGTTGCGGACTTTTGCATTCAACCTGTCGTCATCAAGCTCAGGCGTTACTCGGATGTCATGAGCTTTTAATTGATTGCAGATTTTTTTAGCATATTCGTTAAACACATTGGAAACAGGTATAACGGCAACTTGTTCAGGTGCTATCCATACCGGGAAAGCACCCCCAAAGTGCTCAATTAACACACCAAAGAACCTCTCCATGCTCCCTAAAAGGGCGCGGTGCACCATATAAGGGCGTTTTTTGGTGCCGTCTGTGTCGACAAACGTCATGTCAAAACGTTCAGGAAGATTAAAGTCAAACTGAATTGTTGTCATTTGCCATTCGCGTCCAAGCGCATCTTTTATTTTAAGGTCGATTTTTGGACCGTAAAAAGCACCGCCGCCTTCGTCCATCTCGTATTCAATGCCTTCTTTTTCGACTGCCTTACGCAGACTTTCAAGGGCAGCGTCCCAGCGGCTTTGTTCACCTACGCTCTCTTTGGGGCGTGTCGCAAGGTATGCTTTTATGTCTTTAAAGCCAAAAACCTTCCACAAATTAAGGCTAAAACGTAAAACTTCAAGGATTTCACCCTCCATTTGTTCTGGAGTACAGAAAATATGGGCATCATCTTGAGTAAAACCGCGTACACGGAGCAGTCCATGAAGGACACCGGAACGTTCATAGCGGTAAACTGTGCCTAATTCCGCCCAGCGCAACGGTAAATCGCGGTAGCTGCGTCCTTTATTCTTGTAAATCATTATATGGAATGGGCAATTCATCGGTTTTATTATGTAATCCTGCTTGTCAATCTGCATTGGGCTGTACATATTCTCTTTATAAAAGCCCAAGTGCCCTGATGTTTCCCAAAGCCAGCTTTTACCGATATGAGGCGTGTATAATATTTCGTAGCCGTTGCGGTAGTGCAATTTGCGCCAGTATTCTTCCACAGCGACTCGCATGCGGCCACCGTTCGGGTGCCAGTAGATAAGCCCCGCGCCTGCTTCCTCGTGAGTAGAAAAGAGGTCAAGGTCTTTTCCAAGCCTGCGGTGATCACGTTTTTCAACTTCTTCCAAAAATGCCAAATAGGCCTTTAAATCTTTTGGAGTCTCCCATGCGGTGCCGTAAATTCTGGTTAACATATCACGGTTTTCATCACCGCGCCAATAAGCCCCGGCAACACTCATCAATTTGAACGCCGCACTATTGATTTCGCGGGTATTTGCTACGTGAGGACCACGGCAAAGGTCTGCCCAAACGGTTTGCCCATCAATTTTTTGCTCATAAACGCTTATAGTTTCACCCGCCGGTAGGTCTTCTATCAGCTCCAGTTTGAATTTTTCGTCCTGAAAGAGCTTTTTTGCATCATCGCGGCTAAGTTCAACACGAACGAAGTCCTGTTTAGCATCGATCAGATGCTTTATCTCTGTTTCAATAGTTTTTAAATCTTCTTCTACAATCGCCTTTGGAAAAAGAAAATCATAATAAAAACCGCTTTCGATGGACGGACCGATGGCAACTTTTGTTCCCGGAAAAAGCTTGGTAACAGCCTGTGCCATAACATGACTCACCGAATGCCGCAACATTTGCA
>BTID01000043.1:0-12058 GCA_036245275.1 Termitinemataceae bacterium | reverse complement strand
ACTTGGATGTGCTCTTAAAAGCAAATACAAAAATAGCGGAGGAAATGAGAATGAACGAAGCAAAAGCATTTTATGAAATGTTGGAACGCACCGGAGTTGTTGCTGACTTTGAGGCGCGCGGTGAAGCGCGTGGTGAAGCACGAGGTGAAGCACGCGGTGAGGCTCGCGGTGAAAGCAAAGTGTTGGATCTGTGGCGTAGCGGTAAAACTTACGAAGAAGCCGTTAAAATAATTGCAAGCGAACAAAAAACTGTAAATGCCATGAACAATTGCAATTAGCAGTTAACAGTAGTGTCAAAGATATGGTGATATGGATTGCCCTATCACACTTGCAGTCCTCTCAAGTCCAAACACCTTATGCAAAAACATATCCATTAATATCTGCTGCAAGTTTGTATCGTTTTTGCGTGCTTCCAGATCATATTCTGCACACAGTGCAATTAATTTATCGCAGTTATTTGTTCCAAAATTCTTTGCGCAAAGCCGGTAGCTGTTTTGATTTTTCTTTGTTGTAATTCCTGCTTTTCTTAATTCAAAATCGTTTAACATTCCGTTTGCCTGTAAGATGCAATAATCACGGAAACGTTTAAAGCACCAGTTAAGACCGGCAAATATCGAAATTGGATTGTTGCCGGATGCCAGCAATGTCCGCGTAAGGCTTAAACATTTTGTATAGTTTGCTTCGCAGAGTGCATCAAAAAGTGTAAACGCCGATTCTGATCTTGTTTTTGATAAAAGGGCTTCAATATCGGCAGCCGTAATTGTTTTTTTTGCATTCGCTCCGCTATAAAAAAGTGATAGCGCAGAACATTCCCTGCGTAGAGCATCAGTATTATTTTCTACAAGTTCCAAGACAGCATCTACACCATCATTATCAATAAAAAAATTTTTCCGTTTAAAAAAATTGCGTACCCATACTTCTTTTTGATCTTCTGAAAGTTCCCAAAAGATATGTTTAAAATTTTTTCCAAAGCTGACAACAGCATCTTCAATTTTTTTATCTATGTTGCGTTGTTCTGTTACAAAAATTAATGTTGTATCTTCCATTGGTGATTTTATGTATGACGCATACATAGCGGCTTCGTCTTTTTTTATTTGATCTGCATTTTTTATAAAGAACAATCTTGCATCGCAAAATAAAGAGCCGTTTAAAAGCTGCGACACAATTGCAGAGGCAGGCGTTTCAGAAGCATAAAACGAAACTTCCTCAGGCGGTGTGCCGTATTTATCTTTTATTGATTTTCGAATTTTTTCTATTTCGTCTTGCCGCTCGCCTATTTCTTCGCCGGCAAAAATATAACAAACACCATTTGACATACTATTCCAATTCCGGCTTTTTAAAATTTGTGTTGTTATAAAATCTAAAAGCAAAAACAAGACCGCCTAGAATTCGTATTTCGTTAGTGTATATAGGGTGATATGCAGAGTTTTCTGAGCACAATTTAATATTTGATTCTTGCATGTAAATTCTTTTTAACACATAACCGTCGTTGATCATAGCTACAACAATGTCGCCATTCTGTGCAGTTTCTTTTTTTTCGATAATTGCAATATCACCATCCAGAATACCTACATCTATCATAGAATCACCGCGAACTTTTACGGCAAAATAATCAGTGTTGCGTTTTAACATAGAAGTGTGAACAGTAACCGCATCGTTATAATCTTCCTCAGAAAGGATACGCACACCTGCCGCTACTTCGCCTAAAATTGGAATTTGCATAAATTGATTTTGTGTGTCTTGTGCATCGTTATCGTTATTGATGATCCGTAAAGTACGTCCCAGTCCGTCTTCTGAATTTAATTTACCTTTATTTTTTAATGCACAAACATGATTGTAACTTGTCTTAACCGAAAGATTAAAATTTTTTGCAATTTCTCTTATCGTAGGTGCATAATTATTTTTTTTGACAAAGCCTGTAATAAAATTTAAAATTTCATCTTGTTTTTTTGTTAATACTTTCATTATGATTTCCTGACAATACCATATTTTTTTAATTTTGCATGCAGATTACTTGGATAAATACCAATTGATTCTGCAGTACGAGCAAGAGAACCTTCGTTTTTATTTAATTGATATTCCAAATAATTTTTTTCAAACAATTCTTTTGCATGATTATATGTTTTATCCAGTATAGCATTATCTATTTTATTTTGTAATACACATGACCCTTGTGCATCTGCAATATTTTGTACCGAAGCATTTAAGGCGATGGCAGTATCTGTACCACTGTCAAAAAGCCCCTGTAAAATTTCACGGTTTATAATGTCTTCATTGCAAAGGATTGCCGTACGTTCTGCAATATTTTTTAATTCACGAACATTGCCAGGCCATGGATATTGCAATAAATATTGTACTGCATCATCTGCAATAGTAAAGTCAGGCGCACCCTCCTCTTTTAAAAAATGTTTAAACAACAATAAAATATCATCCGGTCTTTCGCGTAGGGCAGGCATGTGAATCTTTATTACATTCAATCTAAAAAATAAATCTTCGCGGAACAGTCCGTTTTTGCAAGCTTCGGTAAGATTTTTATTTGTTGCAGCAACTATGCGCACATCTACATCAATTGTTTTTTCGCTGCCCACACGTTCAATTTTTTGTTCCTGGATCGCACGAAGTACTTTTGCCTGCGCCTTTAACGACATATCACCAATCTCGTCTAAAAAAAGCGTTCCGCCGGAGGCAAGTTCAAAACGGCCTTTTCTGCCGGAGCTTGCATCTGTAAAAGCACCTTTAATATGACCAAATAGTTCGCTTTCTATAAGTGTATCAGGAATCGCTGCACAATTTACTTCGACAAATGCTGAACCGTAACGTTTTGATAGTCTGTGAATAGCCCGTGCAACAAGTTCTTTACCGGTACCATTTTCGCCGGTTATAAGGATGCGCGCATCGCTTTTAGCAGACTGTGCAATTAATTCTTTTACCTGCTCTATTTCTTTACTTACACCGATTATTTCGTATCGTTTATCAGTTGATTTTTTTAAAACAGTATTTTCTTCACGCAAACCGATAATGGAAAAAGCGTTTCTGCATGCGGTTAAAATTTTATCTATGGAAAGCGGTTTTTCCAAATAATCAAAAGCACCCAGTTTAACCGCTTTAACCGCCGTATCAATGCTTGCATGACCTGAAATAACAATTACCTCAAGCTGCGGCCACAGTTGTTTTATTTTTTCCAGCGCCTCTATGCCGCCCATTTTAGGCAGCATAACATCAAGGAAAACAAGATCAATATTTTGTGTCGATAAAATATCAATACCGACAACAGAGTCTTCTGCAACGGCAGCTTCAAAGCCTTCATCCTCCATTATTTGCGACATCGTTGTCCGTATCGATCTCTCATCATCTATTATAAGAACTTTCTTCATAGAATCTCCTTGCATCTTTCCTTATCTACACATAACTCTATTATAACTTATATTTTATCGCTTATCAGTCCACCCACAGGCAGGTCGACAAAAAAAGTCGTTCCCTCACCTTGTGCTGAATTAAACCAAATGCCGCCGCCATGATCTGTAATGATCCTCTCCACAATCGGCAAACCTAAACCGGTGCCGGATTCCTTTGTCGTAAAATATGGCGTCCAGACTTTATCAATACTTTCCTTGTCTATACCTTTACCGGTATCCTCTATCGACAGACGGCAAAATCTGCTTTGCCTTTTATTTACAATGTCGGTACGCATCACTATATTGCCGTTGCCGTTCATTGCATCTATTGCATTAATAACAAGGTTGCTTATTATCTGTGCCAGATGTTTTCTGTCTATGCGGACAGACAGATCTGTGTACATAGATTTTGTATCAAAGATGATATTAGGATAACTGCTTAGGTAAGGTGTAATAATTTCTTCTACTGCTTCGCGTATATTTGTTGTGGAAGAAGAAGGTCCGATGGGACGTGAAAGTGTTTTAAATTCTTCCAAGAGTGTCGAAAGGCTGTCTACTTCCTGCACAATTGCCAACATGGAATTTTCGATAATATCCAGTGCTTTTTCCGGATCGCTTCTGTAGCGGCGCAGGACTCTTTCTGCCGTAAGTTTTATGGGTGTTAACGGATTTTTTATTTCGTGTGCAAGTTGCTGTGCCATTGTTTGCCAAATAGAAATCTTTTCTGTGCGCAATAATGCGTTTTGTGTTTTTTCTAAGTTCTGCACCATTATATTAAAGTTATTTATTAACACACCCAATTCATTTTTTGGGGTATTTAAAATTTGAATTGTAAAGTCGCCTTTTGCAACCTGCATTGTTGCTTCACTTAAATCAACAATGGGCTGGCTTACATCACGTGTAAAATTTATAGCTATAATTATTGTAATTAATATTGTTGGAAATAAAAAAACCAGTATATAAAACAATAAAAATGGATTTTTATTGTTTAATAATATTTCGTTTAACAAAGCAAAACGCGCATGTTCTGTATCAATTCTGCTTGTATTTTTATCAAAACCTTTGTCTATAAAAAAAGAAATTACACGGATAATTTCCGGATTTTTTGTATCAACATAACGGACAATATCTGTATCACGTGGTAATTCGCGCACTGCAAAGCCATGACTTAATGCAGGTGGAGAATCCAGCTTGTAATGCACATCGCCTAAGTAGTTAGTGCTTTTATATGTGCCGTTTTTATTTATCGTAAAATCTTGCAGCGAGGCAAGATTCGGATATTTTCTTGTTGTAAAAAGATCGCCTGCTTCTATTCTTCTGTCTATATTAGTGTTTTTTAAAAAGTCTTCAAACTTTTCCATCTTTAATGAAAACAATTCTACAGACATATCTTTTGCATCGCCTAACGCTTTTTGCAATTCTGTCTCTGACCAAAAATGCGTGATTTCTGCAACAGAGCGTATTGTAATAAGAAAAACCGGAGTGGCGGCAAGGACAACGATAATAATAAAGTTGTATATTAAATGTGATTGAAACTTGCTGCACGGTTTGTTTTTTAAAATGTCATCAATAAAATTAAAAATATATATTGCCAAGAAAACCAACAAAACAGCAGGAATTGTAAAATACAAAAGAACTTGTAAAGACGGCATTGCTTGTGCATTTCGCAAAAGGTCATTTAAAAATGACCGTGAAAATAATATAGTTAAAACACAAATCAAAACATACAAAAGCAATAGAACGCGGACACTGACTAAATTTATTTTTGTACTTGTTTTTATGGACTTCATGGTTTTTAGCTGCTCTGCTGCCGCTTTACTTCGTATAACACAATACCGGCAGCCACGGAAACATTTAAACTGTCGACCTTTCCTGCAGACGGAATTGATAATAAACCATCGCAACATTCCCGCAGCAAACGGGAAATACCGTTGCCTTCGCTGCCTAGCAAAAGACAAACACGCCCCTTTAATTTTTGCATCCAAATACTGTTGCCGGACATATCCGCTCCGTATATCCAAAAGCCTGCTTCTTTTAGTTCTTCGATAGAGCGTTGCAGGTTAGCCACGCTTACAAGCGGAGCCCATGCAACAGCACCGGCAGAAGATGATGCAATTACATCTGAATGTTTTGCGGTGCGTTTGTTACGCGTTATAATAAGGTCAACTCCAAATTGATCGCAAGATCTTATGATTGCACCAAAGTTATGCGGGTCTGTTATTTCGTCTAACACAACAACGATAGAATTTTTTTTATTGCCAAGTGTGGAAATAAAATCTTCTACTGTTTGTATGCCCTCTTCGCCGGCTGCCTCTTTTACCTCTAAAATGATTCCCCTGTGATCAGATGAAATTCTATCCAGATCATGTGTGCCTACACGTTTTATGCTTATGCTGCAAACGCGTGCAAGTTCGGCAATTTCGCGGGCTCGCGGACCGGCTTTTGCAAAGAGCAATACAGCATCATCACTATTTGGATTTATGCCTTCGTTGATTGCTTTTAGATGCTCTTCGATTGCATGAAAACTTGTTAGGTATACCATAAAATTATTCCACCTTAATTTGATAAAAGTACATAACCGTTGGAGATATGTCGCGAATTGCAACAGTTATATCTTCTATACACCAATCCGGTACATATTCCATGCGTAATCCGCCAATACCATCGCCGTCATCTAAAGCATATAAAAAATTAAAAGATTGATCGGAGCCGCCGATTGCTTTTAAGTTAAATGTAATAACACCTTTGTATTCATTTTGTAATTCTTCACTTAAAAAATATTTTATTACTGCTTTGCCTCTACCCAAAATAGAAACAGGCAAAATAGACGGAATTAAAAGATCAAAGCCTTCCCATAGAATATCTGTCTCTTCCGTAAAATATATTTTGCCGTAGTACTCGCTTTCAAAAGTAGGTCCCTCTATTAATATTTCTTGATATGCCTGATCGCGGCGTGTCTCTTCTTGCATAACTAGATCATCAAGTGTTGAAGGAATACTTATAAAAAGTAATTGACGCTGCGCACCTGACATGCCGTTTGTATTGATGGCGGAATCATCAATGTACGAAACAGATAATATACTAGGAGATCTTAAATGCATTCGCAATGTAGTGCCTTCAAAGTGCCATGTCTTACCGCCTTCCGGTGTTATACGCGAATACTTAAATGATTGATCGGCATCAGGCAGAAAAATATTTGCTATGCCTGTATCTTCACCAATCGAAAAACCCCAGTGTTTAGATAACGCGTAAATATCAAGTTTGTTTTCATTTATCATATCACCGTACATCTGTGCCACCCATGTGGTGGAAAGAATTGAATCTAATTCTTTATCGTGCACTTCTTCTACAACAGCAGGGACAGAAGAAATCTCGCCTACCGTATGATCAAAAAGACGTAGCCTGTATGAAAAACAACAGCCTTCTGTACCGTCTTCTGTTAATATTCTGAACCATTGACCAGGTAGCGGCGCACCCGTTGCACTTATTGCAGGGTTTCCGTCTATAGGTTTTAATATTTTTACAACTTCGCCGACACGCAACCTGTAAACACGGCGCGCACCGTTATCTGCAGCTTCACGCACCGGTAAGCCGTCTTGCAGTGTTTCGGCATATACAAGTGCATATTCACCAAATTCTTTTGAACGTTTAACAGCATCTCTTTTACTGCCTAGAAGCTCCAACTGAGCAAGCGGTATTTCAACATTTTTTTTATAATTTTCTCCGGCCATACGGTATTCTTTTGGAATACGCACTATCCACACTTTGTTGATATTAGATTTTATCTGCACTTTTACAACTGTGCCTGACGGAATACCGGAGTCCTCGGATGCCCACAAAAGAACGCCCCAGCCTAAAGATTTTCTGCACGAAGAAAATGTTAATAGTGTAACTGTTACCAAGATAAGTACAGGAATAACTTTTTTTCGTGCACTAAAAAATTCGTTTTGCTTTATCATATTGATCACCCAAAATATAAAGAATGCAAGAATGTTAAGGACAACAACAGCAGCACCTGTCGGCATCTCGAGTATAAAAGAAATTATCAATCCAAAAAAATAGCACACTACAGAAATAATTGCGCTGCATACAGTTACGGTTTTAAATCTTTTGCAAACACGCATTGCCGTTAAAGCCGGAAATATTGTCAAACTGGAAATTAACATAGCACCCATCATCCGCAATCCTAACACAATGGTAAGCGCTGTTAAAAATGCAATTACCATATTATGAATATTTGTATTAACGCCGCATGCGCGGGCAAATGTTTCGTCAAACGTAACAGCAAAAATATTATTATAAAATGCAACAAATAGAATAAGCACAACAATGCTTAACCCTACGCTGATATATGCATCTATTGTGCTTGTGGTTAAGATGCTGCCAAAAAGATAATTGCTTATATCGATATTCATACCTTTTGTATTTGCAATAATGATAACACCTGCAGCAAGAGATCCTGTTGAGATCATTGCAATAGCTGCATCCCCTTTTATTTTGCTGCTTTCATTTAGACGCAAAAGCACAAAAGATGCAGTAAGCACTAAAGGCAATGCCGCCGCTAAAGGATTCAGATGCAACGCTGCCGCCGCAGCAAGCGCGCCGAAACCAACATGCGACAAACCATCCCCAATCATTGAATAGCGTTTTAGAACAAGACTTACACCCAATAGAGATGCACATAATGAAACAGAAAGTCCCACTAAAAATGCGCGCACTAAAAAAGAAAAAGAAAACATGTCATGCAATAGTTGTATCATTTTTTGTTACCGTTTGTTTTCATAAAAGTTTTTCCGGATTCACTTTCTATATACTCATTAACTGTACCAAAAAAAACTTGCTTGTTTTGTAAATGCAAAATTTTATCGGCATAATTAATTACGCAGCTTATATCATGTGTTACCATTATGATTGTCATCATCAATTCAACATTGATTTTTTTTAACAGTGCGTACATTTCCTGTGTTGCAATCGGATCTAAACCGGCAGCAGGTTCATCTAAAATCAAAAGTTTTTCTGCCGCGCATAAAGAGCGCGCCAAAAGTACACGCCGCTGTTGTCCGCCTGAGAGCTCTCTAAAACATTTATATTTTAGATCAAACACATGCAGCCGTTGTAGATTTTCATCTGCTATTGCTTTATCTTTTGCCGTGTAAAAAGGCAAAAAACCTTTTTTAGAAATTCTTCCGCTTAAAACAACTTCAAAAACACCGGCAGGGAAATCTTTTTGCAAGGCGGTCTGCTGGGGCAGATAACCTGTTTTGTCTTTTAAAAATCTGCCGATCTGTAATGTGCCGGATGCCGGTTTTATCAATTTTAGTAACCCTTTTATAAGGGTGCTTTTTCCGCTGCCGTTTTCGCCGGCAATACAAAAGTAATCGCCGGCCTCAACTGAAAAATTCAAATTGTCCAGCACTACATTGCCGTCATAAGCAATTGAAAGGTCTTTTGCAGAATAAATCATTATTTCAATTTTAAATTGTTGACGTAACACTTGCAAGGAGGGCGCATTACTCTGTAAATGAATTAATAACTGCGATGTGTAATTACATCCCATTGGGTGGCTAACATTCCGGCAAGCATAAGGATAAAGCCGAATATAGCAAGATTGCCAGGCTGCTCGTTTAAAATCAGGAAGCCGCCTAGAGCGGCAAAGACGGTTTCTAAACTCATTATTATACAGGCATGCGCGGGCGGGGCATCTCGCTGAGCAACGATTTGCAATGTATATGCAATGCCTGCAGAAAACAAGCCACCATATAAAAGCGGAATTATACCGTCTACAATATTGGAAAAACCAAATGCTTCTTGCCCTAATTCAGGACCTGCGTGAACACCTATCAATTCGGATATTCCGCCAAGTGAAAAAAATATTGATAGGACACCCGCGACTATAAATTGACCGCAAGATAATTTTATAGGATCTACTTTTTTTGAAAATATATCAATGAACAAAACATGGAATGTCCAAACTATGCCGCCTATCGCCGTTAGTATATCACCAAAGTTTATAGCACTTGTATCAAAATCGCTTTTTGTAAATACCGATGCAAAACCTGTAACAAAAAAAAGCCCGCACAGTGCAAGGAAAGCACCTATCCATGTAGGAAGACCGGTTTTTCTACCTAAAAAAATTCCAACGACAGGAACTAGCACTACATAGATTCCTGTTATAAATCCGCATTTCCCTGCTGTTGTCCAAAAAAGTCCTAGTTGCTGCAAAGAGCATGCAACAAAAAGAACGCTGCCTATAATTAGCGAGCCTTTTATAAGATCAAAATTGATATGTATTGTTTGCGATGTTTGTGATGTTTGTGATTTCGATTTTTTTTTGCGCAACAAAACAATAGGCAGTAATGAAGCAAAGCCTATCAAAAAACGCAGACCATTGTATACAAACGGTCCCATAGAATTCATGCCTAAAAGTTGTGCGCTAAACGCAAATCCCCATATACATGCTGTTAGGAGTAATAATAAATCTGATTGAATAACTTTTATGTTCATTTTTTATTTTTTATTATTTTTCATTGTTCTAAGATCAATTCACCTTTTTTAATTTTTTGTATCATTGCAGATTGTTTTTTGCGGACTTGATCGCTTACAGTTTTGATATAATCCGGATCATCTTCAATAAAATCAACATAGCCTTCTAGCACACCGGCATATTCGGCAGTACCAAAAGGAAGCCCACCTTCTAAAAAGAGTTTTGTTTTGTTATACGCAGCTTTGTCTTGATACAAAACGGCAGAGCCTGCAACAACACCCGGTTTGAATGAATAGCCGTTTGTATCAAACCAAATGACATAAGCATTTGCATCTTCTGCTGATTTTAAAACACCGCTGTTTGCACCGCCTGCGATTGCTAAAATTGTTTTTGCTCCATCGCCAATCATGCTGCCTGCAATGTCGGCAGCCTTTGCCGCATCAAACCAATTACCTATTACGCGGAAGTCTACTGTTATATCTTGTAACACAGCCTTTGCACCTTCAGTGTAGCCCGGCAAAATTGTATTCATCATTACAGGATACTCCTGCGCACTTAAAAGACCTATTTTAGGCGCTTTGCCCTGTGTATTATAGCCTGATTCTTCGCACAATAACGCCGCCAAAAAACCTGCCATAT
Organism: Termitinemataceae bacterium; assembly: GCA_036245275.1. GTDB lineage: Bacteria > Spirochaetota > Spirochaetia > Treponematales > Breznakiellaceae > BTID01. The sequence goes on along the minus strand of BTID01000043.1, from coordinate 1,540 downwards.
ACGATTGTTCGCGTTGATTGTATCGTAAGGTGTACACATTCCGGTTGCCGGATAGTTCGGCATCTAATAATATAAAACGCTGATTTGGAAATTTCTGCAATACGGCTTCTGTTATTGACGGTAAAGATGGGTTAGACGAAATGATTACATCGTATTTTTTTACGGCAGCAAGAGCAGTAAGTTTGCTTTCCCATTCAGCTTGATTATATCCGGCTTCAACAACAGAAACATTGGCGGCAGAAAATTCTGCTGCTGCTTTTTGCACACCATTGACAAGCATTTCGTAGGTTGCACTTCCGCTAACAGATCCCGGAATAAATACTGCAATAGAAGTACCGCCCGGGTTATCACCATTTGTACGCGCATCACTTTTTTTGTTACACGAAATAGAAATTAACGCCGCACAAATACACATTACATAAGAAAATTTTTTCATTATAAAAGTCCTTTTTTTTTATTCAATTCCATCAATGATCCAACCGTATATAACATTTAAGCGTTTTTGTATCGCAGATGGAATATCAATATTATTTATTATAAAATCACTAATATCAATACCGGCTACAGCATAGAGTAAAAAACCTTCACTAACCGGCTCAATATACAAATTGATTTTTAATTTATCTTTTTTAATTACAGGAATAAAATAATAAATATTTTTGTTGTTTGTAAGTGAATAAAAAATAGACCGCTCGTTTATGTTTATGTTTGCCTTGTAAAAACAGTTTCCAAAGTTTGCATCTTTTACTCGAATAAATATTTCTTCTTCTTTAGGAAGCGTTGTAATAGATTGCGGATCGGGAATGGCAGTTTGACTTTTTTCGTTTTCTATCCGTGTAGCTTCTTCAAACAATGGGATGTCTGCTTTGCGTGTTGACGATCTGTACATTCTGCCCTGTAAATTTTTTACCTTTGAAAGAGCGCGGTAAACTTGCAGCAGATCATTGTTGCGGGAAGCAGCGATGATATACAAGGATTCAAAAACAAAAGATGGCTTTGCTGATATTATATTTTCTGAAATACCGCGAACTGCAGAGTCGGCAGTCTTAAGCAATGCTAGTTCTGTTTTACCTATTTCAAATGTTGCGGAAAATCCTTTGCCGGACAGTGCATCTTTTTTTGTTTCATTTGAAATTGATGGGAATACGGTATCAAGTGTTCTTGTTTGTGCGCAAACCGGCGGACAAAAACTGATCATCAAAAAGGAAAATGCCGTTGCTAACGTTAACAAAATTTTTAAGAGCCGACATTCCTGCATTTGTAAAAAAAAGGTCATTGCGGCGAAGAAGACTTGAACTTCCATTCCTCGCGGAACCAGCACCTCAAGCTGGCGTGTCTACCAATTCCACCATCGCCGCATTCATTAAATTTGTCTTTTTTTTCACTTGTTGTCAAGCACTGCAAGACTGTGGGCAGCAATTCAAAGTTTAACCGACACCTCTACGATTTACAGCGGGGTCATCTATAGCAGCAAGAAAATCATGCCAAGAATCATAAAAAGACATGTATAAAAACGTGCGCATGGTTTCAAAAAATACTG